>NZ_CYTU01000047.1:0-41701 GCF_001299375.1 Achromobacter sp. 2789STDY5608621
CGCCCCCCGCCCCCGAATAGAAAGACCCGCCCCCATCGCCTAGAATATTCCCAAGAGAAGCCCCCAAAAAAAACAGCCCATGCAAGAACACCCCCAAAACAGCGCCATCGCCTACGGCCTGGCCACGATCGCCGCCGACGGCACCGTCCTTGACACCTGGTATCCGCGCCCGTCCCTGACCGACAAGACGCCTGCCGGCGGCACCCGGCACCTCACGCCTGAAGAAGCGCGTGCCGCGCTCGGCGAGCACGTGCCCACCTCGCTTGGGCGCGACACCCGGCGCAAAGTCGACATCGTCGCCGTGCGCACCGCCATCGCCTCGCTCGACGCGCCGCCCGCCGACGCGCACGACGCCTACCTGCGCCTGCACCTGCTCAGCCATCGGCTCATCCGGCCGCACGGCGCCAACCTCGACGGGCTGTTCAACGTGCTCGCCAATGTGGCCTGGACCTCCGCCGGCCCCTGCGCCGTCGACCAGGTCGAAGCGCTGCGCTGGCAATTGCGCGCCACCGGGCAGATCCTTGAAATCCGCGGCGTCGACAAGATCCCGCGCATGACCGACTACGTCGTGCCCGCCGGCGTGCGCATCGCCGACACCGCCCGCGTGCGGCTCGGCGCGCACCTGGCGGCCGGCACCACCGTGCTGCACGAAGGCTTCTGCAACTTCAACGCCGGCACCCTCGGCGCCTCCATGGTCGAAGGCCGCATCAGCGCCGGCGTCATCGTCGATGACGGCACCGACATCGGCGGCGGCGCGTCCATCATGGGCACCATGTCCGGCGGCGGCAAACAGGTCGTGGCCATCGGCAAGCGCTGCCTGCTCGGCGCCAACTCCGGCATCGGCATCTCGCTGGGCGACGACTGCGTGGTCGAAGCGGGCTGCTACGTCACCGCCGGCACCCGCGTGCTGACGCCGGAAGGCGCGGTGGTCAAGGCGGTGGAGCTGGCCGGCCAGCACGGACTGCTGTTCCGCCGCAACTCGCAGAGCGGCGCGGTCGAGACGCTGGTGCGCACGGCGGCCTGGGGCACCTTGAATCCGGCGCTGCACACCGGGCACTGATCGGGCGGGCCCGTCATGGGCCATCGGCGCGACGCCGGCGTCAGGCGTGCAACAGCCGCCGCATCGCCTGCGGCGACTGGCCGAAGGCGCGCAGAAAAGCCTTGCGCATCCGGTCGCGGTCGCCAAAGCCGGTTTCGCGCGCCACCACCTCGGCCGCATGGCGGCCGGACTGCATCATGTCCTGCGCCGCTTCCAGGCGCAGATGCTCCACCGCCTTGGCCGGCGACTGCCCGGTCTCCTGGCGGAACACGCGGCTGAACTGGCGCGGGCTCAGGTGCGCGGCGCGCGCCAGTTCGTCCACCGACAGTTCGGCCTTCAGGTTGGCCTTGGCATAGGCCAGCGCCGTCTGCACCCGGTCGGACTTCGCATCCAGCTCCAGCAATGCCGAATACTGTGACTGCCCGCCGGCGCGGCGCTGCGTCAGCACCAGCTTGCGCGCCACCGTGCGGGCCATGTCCGCCCCCAGGTCGGCTTCCACCATGGCCAGCGCCAGGTCGATGCCGGCGCTCATGCCCGCCGAGGTCCAGATCGGGCCGTCGGCCACGAAGATGCGGTCCTCGTCCACCTTGACCTGCGGGTACTCGCGCTGCAGGCGGCGCGCGTAGAACCAGTGGGTGGTGGCGCGGCGGCCGTCGAGCAGGCCGGCCTGCGCCAGCACGAACGCGCCGGTGCACATCGAGGCGCAGCGACGCACCCGCGAGCTGGCGCTCCGCAACGCGCGCAACAGGCTGTCTGACGCGCCCTCGGCGGTGTTGTCCCCGGCGACGATCAACGTGTCGAATGCGCGCCGGCCCAGCTTGATGGTGTCCTGCGCGAACCCCAGCGAACTGGCCACCGGCCCCCCATGCTCGGACACCAGGACGACGCGATAGGCCGGCTCGCCGCTCTGGCGGTTGGCCATCTCGAAGACGGCGCTGGCCGCCAGGCTCATGAGCTGGAAGCCGGGATGCAACAGGATCGCGATGGTTTTCATGGCCGTGCCGTCCGTTTTCGCTGGATGTCCTGAAAAGACGTTTCTATGTCATTGAGGATATTCCATCCCGACTCTACTCTGCAAGCGTACCGGCACGATCCGCCGTCCCTCTTTTCGGAGTCCATCATGAGCAACACCCCGTCTGGCAAATCCCTGGGCCGCGCCCTGATCACCGGCGCCTCGTCCGGCATCGGCGCGCGCTACGCCCATCACCTGGCCCATCGCGGCCACGACCTGACGCTGGTGGCGCGCAACGTCGAGCGTCTTGAAACCCTGGCCGCGCGGCTGCGCGCCGAAACCGGCCGCGACGTGCGCGTGCTGCCGGCCGATCTGTCGCAAGCCGACGGCGTGCAACGCGTGGCGCAAACGCTGCGCGAGGACGACTCGCTGACCCTGCTGGTGAACAACGCCGGCATCGGCTCGGTGGCGCCGCTGCTGCAATCCGATCCCGGCCAGATGCAGGCCATGATCGACCTGAACATCAGCGCCCTCACCCACCTGGCCATGGCCGCGGCGCCCGCCTTCGTGGCGCGCGGCGGCGGCACCCTCATCAACATCGCCTCGATCGTCGGCTTGCACCCCGAGCTGCTCAACGGCGTCTACGGCGCCAGCAAGGCCTATGTGCTGGCCTACTCGCAATCGCTGCGCCACGAACTGGCGGACCAGGGCCTGCGCGTCCAGGCGGTGCTGCCGGGCGCCACCGGCACCGAATTCTGGGACCTGGCCGGCAAGCCGGCCAGCGAGTTGCCGTCCGCCATGGTGATGAGCGCGGACGACATGGTGCGCAGCGCCCTGGCGGGCCTGGACCAGGGCGAGTTCGTCACCATCCCGTCGCTGACCGACCCGGCCCTGCTGGAACGCCTGGAAGCGGCGCGCCAGGCCCTCGGCCCGGAACTGTCGCGCAACATGCCCGCGGCGCGCTATGGGCTTCAGGCGCCCGGCGGCACCGGCACGAACGGATAGTGCTCGACCTGCCCGCGGGCGGCGATGATGGCGGTGGACTCGGGCACTTCCTCCCAGGCCCCCGGCATCTCGGTCAGCGGTTCGGACAGCAGCAGGAAGGCGTCGTCATCCAGCGCCGCGACCTTCGGGTCGTCGGGATAGAGTTCGCGCAGGTGACGCACGCAGGTGTTGTGGAACAGCGTGCGCGAATCGCGCTCGCTGGAATAGCGCACCGCGATCAGGCGCTCGCCGTCCAGGGCGCATACCGTCATGTTGATCGGCCGGGCCACGCCATGGCGCCGGCCGGTCTCCTCGACCGCGCCGACCATGCGCGCCAGCGCCGGCAGCGCGTCTTCCTCCAGGCCGAAGGTCAGCGCCAGCAGGAACATCACCTCGGAATCGGTCGAGCCCTCCAATGAGCCGAAGTAAGCGGGCGCGATCATCAGCATCAGGTCGCGCCGCAGCAGCGGATAGTCGCGGATGACGCCGTTGTGCACGAACAGCCAGTTGCCGTGGCGGAACGGATGGCAGTTGGTTTCCTGGGCCGGCGTGTCGGTGGCGGCGCGGATGTGCGCGACGAACAGCGGCGAATGGATGGCGCGCGCGGCCTCGCGCAGGTTGCGGTCGTTCCAGGCCGGATGCACGCTGCGGTAGCGGAACGGCGGCTCGGGCGGCCGGCCGTACCAGCCCAGGCCGAAACCGTCGCCGTTGGTGGTGGTGGCGCCCATGCGCGCATGCAGGCTCTGGTCGATCAGCGAGTGCGTGGCCTTGAACAGCACGCTCTCCATTTGCAGGGGACTCCCGGTGTAAGCCAGCCAGCGGCACATGATGCGCTCCTTGGAAACCGACCCGGCGCGGGGCCGCCGGGTCCGTCCCAGTGTAGGAGCGGGGCGCAATTTTCTACAAGCCCGGGGCGGCGCCGGCGGGCATAGTGGGACCTTGTCTGCCTTTCCCGGAGCCTGCCCTTTGGACACCCCCGCCTCCCTTTCGCCCCAGCTGGGTTTCGCCAGCGACAACACCGCCGGCGCCAGCCCGCAGATCCTGGCCGCGCTGCTGCGGGCCAATGAGGGACAGGCCCCCGCCTATGGCGCCGACGACATCACCCTGCGCGTCGAACGGCGCCTGGCCGAGATCTTCGAGCGCGACGTGGACGTGCTGCTGGTGCCCACCGGCACCGCCGCCAATTCGCTGGCGCTGGCGGCGCTGACGCCGCCGTGGGGCAGCGTGCTGTGCCACGCGCACAGCCACATCGCCAACGACGAATGCGGCGCCCCCCAGTTCTACAGCGGCGGCGCGCGCCTGGCGCTGCTCGATGGCGCCGCCTCCAAGCTCGATCCCGCCCGGCTGGCGGTGGAAGCGCGCCGCAAAGCCGGCGACGTGCACTCGATGCCGCCGGCCTGCGTCAGCATCACCCAGGCGACCGAGACCGGCAGCGTGTACACGCTGGACGAGATCCAGGCCCTCGGCGCCGTCTGCCGCGATGCCGGGCTGCCCCTGCACATGGATGGCGCGCGCTTTGCCAATGCGCTGGTCAGCCTGGGCTGCACGCCCGCCGAAATGACCTGGAAGGCGGGCGTCGCGGCGCTGTCGTTCGGCGCCACCAAGAACGGCGTGCTGGGCGCCGAGGCCATCGTGCTGTTCGAACCCGGACGCGCCACCGAACTGGCCTACCGACGCAAGCGCGGCGGCCACCTGTTCTCGAAGATGCGGCTGCTGTCGGCGCAGATGGAAGCCTATCTGGCGGACGACCTGTGGCTGGCCAACGCGCGCCAGGCCAACGCCATGGCGGCGCGGCTGGCGGCCGGCATGGCGGGCCTGCCCGGCGTGACCCTGCAGGGGCCGGTCGAGGCCAACATCCTGTTCTGCCAGCTGCCCATGGCGGCCATCGACGGCCTGCTGGCGCAGGGCTTCCGCTTCTATCACGACCGCTGGGGCCCGGGCGTGGCGCGGCTGGTGACGTCGTTCAACACGCGCGAGCAGGATGTCGACCACTTCCTGGCGGCGTTGCGGGCGCTGGCGCGATAGCGACGCTCAGGCGACGCGGCGCTCAGGCCGCGCGCCGATACGCCGAAGGCGGCACGCCGTAGGCAGTGCGGAAAGCGCGGTTGAAATGGCTCTGGTCGTAGAAGCCGACGTCGGCCGCGACCTGCGCGATCGGGGCCCGCGCCCGCGCCAGCGCGCCGCAGGCCCGTTCCAGGCGCAGCCGCGTCAGCCAGGCGTGCGGCGTCAGCCCCACCGACAGCGCGAAGCGGCGCAGGAACTGGTAGCGGCTCAGGCCGCACAGCCGCGCCAGGTCTTCAAGACCGATCTTGTCGCCCAGATGGGCCTGGCAGTAGTCCAGCACGGCCCGCTGGTGCGCCAGCGCCAGGCCGCCGCGCACCGCCTGCGGCGTCACCGCGCCGGTGCGCGCGAACAGCGCCCCCATCAGGGCGAGCGAGGCGGCCTCGTGCGCCAGCGGCCCGGCGGCCGCGTCCGCCATCCAGGACGCGTGCAGCGCCATGAAGCGGGCCGCCAGCGCGGGTTCCTCGATCAGCGTGCCCAGGAAGCGTTCGTCCGGCGCGCCGCCCGAGACCTCGGCGATGAAATCGCGCATCAGGTCGGGCGACAGGCGGAAGGTCTTCAGGGTGTAGGACTCGCCATAATCGGCCACGCCGGCGCCGTCATGGACCTCGCCTGGCGGCATCAGGGCGATGCCCCCGGGCCCCAGCAGGGTGCTGCGGCCGCGGAAGGTCTGGCGCTGCACGCCCTGGGTCACCAGGCCGATGTGGTAATCGACGTGGTAGTGCCGGTCGAACTGGAACTCGACCAGCCGCGCCACGCCCAGCACCAGGCCCGGCGTCCCGGGCACCGGTTGATAACGCACGTCATCCTTCATCGGTAACGCCATGGTGCAAAGCGGCAGGTATAGCCTGGACGCGCCTCCCGGTCTTGTAATTTATTGCGGCGTCACTTCTTCAGCAAGGCCTTGAGCATGGCCATGCGTTCCTTGGGATTCATGGCGGCGGTGGTCTCGTCTTCCTTGATGGTCGGATCGTCCAGCCCCATTTCCTCGATGAAGCGCGACGGCTCGCGCACCAGGTCCTCGCGCGCCCGGCGGCGGCGCTTGCACCAGCTCAGGTTCAAGGTGCGCTGCGCGCGGGTGATGCCGACGTACATCAGGCGCCGCTCTTCCTGGATGCGGGTGGCCAGGTTCTCGGCGGCGCGCGCCGGATCGCCATCCTCGTCGTCCTTGCCCAGGTGCGGCAGCAACCCTTCCTCGACCCCGGCCAGGTACACGTGCGGATACTCCAGGCCCTTGGAGGCGTGCAGCGTCGACATCTTGACCGCGTCCAGCTCCTCTTCCTCGCCGCGCTCGAGCATGGTCACCAGCGCCACGTGCTGCACCAGCTCGAACAGGGTCATGTTGTCCTCTTCGGCCTTGCGCTTGAGCCAGCCGGTCAGTTCCAGCACGTTCTGCCAGCGGGTCTGCGCCGGGCGTTCCTCGAACAGCTCGAACAGGTGGCGTTCGTACTGGATCGCCTGCACCAGGTCGTCCAGGATCACGCCGGCGGGCTCGGCCGGCGCGGCGTCCTTGGCCGACGCGGCGCCGCGGCCGGCGCGCCACTGCATGCGGCGGATGAATTCGGTAAAGGTGCGCAGCGGTTCCAGCTGCCGCGGTGCCAGCAGGCTCTCCAGCCCGGTCTCGTCGACCGCGGCCAGCAGCGACAGCTCGCGGCTGGCCGCGTACTGGCCCAGCGTCTGCAAGGTAGCCTGGCCGATGCCGCGCTTGGGCGTGGTGGCGGCGCGGATGAACGCGGGGTCGTCCTCGTCGTTGGCCAGCAGCCGCAGGTAGGCCAGGATGTCGCGCACCTCAGCCTTGTCGAAAAAGCTCTGGCCGCCCGAGATCGTGTACGGGATCTTCAGATTGCGCAGCGCCTGCTCCAGGATGCGCGCCTGGTGATTGCCGCGATACAGGATGGCGAAGTCCTTCCACTGCGCCTGGCGCTCGAAGCGCGCGGCCGAGACCTTCATGGCGATGGACTCGGCCTCGTGCTCCTCGCCGTCCATCGGCGACACCAGGATCGGCTCGCCCACGCCCAGGTCCGACCACAGCTTCTTGTCGAACAGCTTGGGGTTCTTCTCGATCACCTGGTTGGCCGCGGCCAGGATGCGCTGCACCGAGCGGTAGTTCTGCTCCAGCTTGATGAGCTTGAGGTTGGGATAGTCGGTGGTGAGCTTGGCCAGGTTCTCGATGGTCGCGCCGCGCCAGGCGTAGATGGCCTGGTCGTCGTCGCCCACCGCCGTGAACATGGCGCGCGGGCCGGTCAGCAGCTGCACCAGGCGGTACTGGCAGACGTTGGTGTCCTGGTATTCGTCGACCAGCAGGTAGCGCACGCGGTTCTGCCAGCGGGTGCGCACCTCTTCGTTGTTGGCCAGCAGCAGCGCCGGGATGCGGATCAGGTCGTCGAAGTCCACCGCCTGGTAGGCGGCCAGCGTGGCGGCGTAGCTGCGGTAGACGTTGGCGGCCTCGACGTCGCCCGGCGTGATGGCCTCGCGCGCGGCGTCGTCGGGTTCCATCAGCGCGTTCTTCCACAGCGAGATGATGCCCTGCACGTGGCGCAGGCGGCCCTTGTCGGTGGTGGCCAGCAGTTCCTGGATGATCGCCATGGCGTCATCGGCGTCGAGGATCGAGAACGTCGGCTTGAGGCCGGCGTTGCGGGCCTCTTCGCGCAAAAGCTTCACGCCCAGCGAGTGGAAGGTGCTGATAGTCAGGCCCTTGCCCAGCTTGCGGTCCACCAGCGTCTTGACGCGCTCGTCCATCTCGCGCGCGGCCTTGTTGGTGAAGGTCAGCGCCACCACGTTGCGGCCCATGTAGCCGCACTCGCGCAGCAGGTACGCGATCTTCTGCGTGATGACGCGCGTCTTGCCGCTGCCGGCGCCGGCCAGCACCAGGCAGGGGCCGTCCAGATACAGCACCGCCTCTTTCTGCGCGGGGTTCAGGCCGTGGCCGATGGGTTCGTGTGCGGACATGGGATTCGGGGAAAGGGGAACGACATAGAGTAATCGGACGGGCGCGCGGCGCGTGTCAGATTTCCAGCGGGTCGACCTCCAGCTGCCAGCGCACCCGGGCCTCGTTGGCCAGGTACGGCAGATGGTGCGACCACGACGCCAGGAAAGCCTGCAACGCCGGACGGCTGGTGCTTTCCACCAGCAGCTGGGCGCGCTCGACGTTGGCCACGCGCACCACCCGCAGCGGCACCGGGTCGTACAGCATGACCGCGTCCAGCCCCGGGAAGTCGGCGGCCCATTCGCCTTCGGGCAGGGCGCGCGCCTGCTGCAGGAAGGCCTGCGCCACCGCCAGCTCGCGCGCCTCGGCGGTCAGCAGGGCCTGGTAGGCGAACGGCGGCAGGCCGGTGCTTTCGCGTTCCTGCAGCGCGTGGCGCGCGAAGCCCGCGTAGTCATGGCGCAGCAGCGCCTGGTACACGGGCTGTTCGGGATAGCCGGTCTGGATGATGACCTGGCCGTTGCCCTGGTGGCGGCCGGCGCGGCCGGCCACCTGCATCAATTGGGCGAACAGCCGTTCGGGCGCGCGGAAATCGTGCGCGAACAGCGCCGAATCGGGATTGAGCACGCCCACCAGGCCGAGCCGCGCGAAGTCGTGGCCCTTGGACACCATCTGCGTGCCGACCAGGATGTCGACCTCGCCCGCGTGAACGGACGCGAACAGCGCCTCGGCGCTGCCCTTCTTGCGGGTGCTGTCGGCGTCGATGCGCAGGATGCGCGCCTCGGGAAACAGCTCGGCCAGGTGTTCCTCGACCCGCTGCGTGCCGCGCCCCATCGGCGCCAGGTCCTGGTCGCCGCATTCGGGGCAGGCGTGCGGCACCGGCGCCTGGTAGCCGCAGTGGTGGCATTGCAGGCGATGGCCGCGGCCGGCCGTGCGGTGCAGCACCGTGAAGGCGGTGCAGCGCGGGCAATTGCTGACCCAGCCGCAGGACTGGCAGTGCAGCACCGGCGCGAAACCGCGCCGGTTCAGGAAGATCAGCGATTGCTCCTTGCGCGCCAGCCGTTCGCCGAGCGCCTCCAGCAACTGCGGCGACATGCCGTGCTTCATCGGCAGGCGGCGCGTGTCCACCAGCTTCATGGCCGGCAGCGAGCTGGAGCGGGCGCGCGCCGGCAGCGCCAGCCGCAGGTAGCGGCCGCGCTCGGCGTGCTGCCAGGTTTCCAGCGACGGCGTGGCCGAACCCAGCACCACCGGGATGTCCAGGTCATGCGCGCGCCATACCGCCAGATCACGCGCGGAATAGCGCAGGCCGTCCTGCTGCTTGTACGAGGCGTCGTGTTCTTCGTCCACCACGATCAGGCCCAGCTCGCCCATGGGCGCGAAGATCGCCATGCGCGTGCCCAGCAGCATGCGCGCCTGGCCGCGCTGCGCGCGCGCCCAGGCCTGCAGGCGCTCGCCATCGGACAGGCCGCTGTGCAGCACCGCCAGGCCGTCGGGCCCCACCAGGCCTTCCAGCCGGGCGCGCAGCGCGCCCTCCAGCTGCGGCGTCAGGTTGATTTCCGGCACCAGCAGCAGCACCTGGCGGCCGGCCGCCAGCACTTTCTCGGCGGCGCGCAGGTAGACCTCGGTCTTGCCGCTGCCGGTCACGCCGTACAGTAGCACCGGCTTGAATTTGGCGAGCCCGGCGATGGTCTCCACCGCCTCGCGCTGCGCATCGTTCAGTTCAGGCGGCTGGTCGGCCTCGGCCGGGTTGCGGACCGCCTTGCGCTTGCGTCCGTCCAGCCGCGCCACCGGGCCGCCGGCCGAGCGCTTGCCCTGATAGGCGGTCGGCTTGCGCAGCGGCGGCGGCAGCGTCGGCAGCATCACCTCGCCCAGCGGCCGCTGGTAATACTCGGCGGCGAAACGCGCCAGGCGCAGCCAGGCCTCGTCGAAGGGCGGCAGGTCGCGCAGCACTTCCTCGATCGGCTTGATCTGCTTCGGTTCGTAGGACGGCTCGGCCGGATTGTCCACCACCACGCCGATCAGCTTGCGGCGCCCGAACGGCACGATCACCCGCAGGCCCGCCTCGACGGGCTCGTGGTGACGGTAGTCGAACGGGCCGGGCAGCGGCACGTCGAGCGCGACGCGCACCCAGCAGACCGCCGCCGGCGCGGCCGGCGTGGATTCGACCAGCGCGAAGTCTTCAGACATGGAGAACGGAACGGAACATGAACGGAACGGGCCCGAAACGGGCGCGATGACGGTGCCTGGAGGCGTGGACCGGGCCGGCGCCCGGGCGAGGAAGGATTGTCGCCGCAATCCCTGCCGGGACTCCAGCCCCTACCTGTGGATAACTTTGGGGAAAAGGCGAGAGCAACGTTAGAAATTGGAATAAGGCAAGATTGCATCAACTCTTGCAACCCTGTTGAAAACCTATTTTATTCCATTAAAAACATCGACTTAAGCAAACTTTCAAGATTGTAAACTAGCTTCTAAAGGGTTTTCCCCGAGCGCAATCTTGCTGTGCACAACTGCGCTTGGGGGCCCTCAATGCCCGGCCCTGCGGGCCGAAGCGTTCACTCACTTACCCTCTGAGCGAACGGCTGTGACGGTGGACTTCGTCGACCAATTCGGCTACCGCTTCGGGCGGCGTGAAGCGCGAAATGCCATGCCCCAGGTTGAAGACATGGCCGCCCTTGCCCACCGGGCCGAACGCGTCGAGCACGCGACGCGCCTCGGCGCGGATGGCGTCGGCGCCGCCGAACAGCGCCATGGGATCGAGGTTGCCCTGGAACGCGACCGAGTCGCCGGTGCGGCGCCGCGCCGCGGCCAGGTCGACCGTCCAGTCCAGGCCGACGGCATCGCAGCCGCAGGCGGCGATGTCTTCGAGCCACTGGCCGCCGCCCTTGGTGAAGACGATGGCCGGCACGCGGCGGCCTTCGTGTTCGCGGGTCAGGCCGGCCACCACCTTGCGGGTATAGGCCAGCGAGAATTGCTGGAACAGGCCGTCGGCCAGCACGCCGCCCCAGCTGTCGAACAGCATCACGGCCTGCGCGCCCGCGGCGATCTGCGCGTTCAGGTACTGCAGCGTCGCCTCGGCGTTGATTTCCAGGATGCGATGCAGCAGGTCGGGCCGCGCATACAGCATGGTCTTGATCAGGCGGTAGTCGTCGCTGCCCTGCCCTTCGACCATGTAGCAGGCGATGGTCCAGGGGCTGCCGGCAAAGCCGATCAGCGGCACCTTGCCGTCCAGGTCGCGGCGGATGGTGCTGACGGCGTCGAATACGTAGCGCAGCTTGTCCATGTCGGGCACGGCCAGGCGCGCCACGTCTTCCTCGGTGCGCACCGGACGGGCGAAGCGCGGGCCCTCGCCTTCGGCGAAGTCCAGGCCCAGGCCCATGGCGTGCGGCACGGTCAGGATGTCCGAGAACAGGATGGCCGCGTCCAGGTCGAAACGCTCCAGCGGCTGCAGCGTAACTTCCGAGGCGTAGTCCGGGTTCTGAGCCAGGCCCATGAAGGAACCGGCCCGCGCCCGCGTCTGGCGGTACTCGGGCAGGTAGCGGCCCGCCTGGCGCATCAGCCAGATCGGGGTGTAGGGCACGGGCTCGCGCAGCAGTGCGCGCAAGAACACATCGTTCTTCAAGACGGAAGCAGACACGACTATCCTCGATGATCGGAAGCCGTGATTTTACTGCCCCAAGCTGACAGGGCATGGCGGCGGCGCGCCCGGCGTTTGCCGGCGCGCAAACGACGGGGCTTCAGCCGGCGCCGCTCGCGCTGTCGGCGTGCATCGCGGCCTGGCGCCGGTACGGCGCGGCATCGATGCCGTGCTTGCGCATCAGCGCCCAGAACGCCCGCCGATGCTTGCTGGAGGCGCGCGCGGCGCGCGCCACGTTGCCATGATGGCGCGACAGCGCCAGCCGGATGTAGTCGGACTCGAATCCATCGACCACCCGCGCCTTGGCCTGCCGGAAGGCCTCCTGCGTGTCGCGGCCGGGCTGGTAGCGCAACCCGGCCAACCCCTGCTGCAACACCTGCCGCGGCACCTGCGGCCGGGTGCATGGCTGGCCAGCCGGCCGCGCGCCGCCCGCCGCATAGGCCGTCTCGGGTTCCCGCAACCCTTCGGCCAGCAGGGGCGCGCGCCGCGCCAGCCGCCCCAACCGCACGCGCAGGCTTTCGAGGCAATACGGCGCGGCCAGGAAGTCCGAGGCGCCCAGCCGCAGCAGATCCTCGATGGCGGGCGCGGTCATGTCGTGCACCAACAGCAGGATGGGCGTCGCGAGCTCGCCTGCGGCCTGCTGCAGCGACAGGCGGGTCCAGGCCAGCGAGGCCGGCGCGACCGGCAGGATGCAGTGATCGTAGCGCCGCAGGGCGACGGCCAGCCCGGCGAGCGCATGGACGTCAGGGCCTGTGCCCGGCGTTCGCAGCGGCACCAGGTGCAGGCGCACCCGCGCCAGCCTGGGCTGGTCGCGGGCGACCCAATGGCCCATGGCGATTTCGTGGCCAGGGGTGAGCAGCACCCCGCAATCCATGGTGTCTCGCATGCAGTTCCTCCCGGCTTGCGTTCCAAAGATTGCAGGCTACCGTTGCAGAACACACCCGGCCATTCGTAGTGAGCGCAAGCGGGACTGCGGTCGACCGAGGGAAGGCGCCGCCGAACGAGCGCGAACGGCGGGCATGAAAAAAGCGGCCCAGGGCCGCTTTTTTCGAGTCCGGGGCGAACCCCGGCGGGTCGTATCGCCGCTTAGTGCGAACGACCGCCTTGACGCAGCTTGCGCGCGGCGACGGCTTGCGCCGCCAGCATCGCCAGCTCGGCTTCGACAACCGCGATGTCGGCCTTGTCCTTGGCGTTGGCCAGGGCCTCTTCGGCGCGCTTGCGCGCTTCCAGGGCACGGGCTTCGTCCAGGTCGGCGGCACGGATGGCGGTGTCGGCCAGGACCGTCACGCTGCCCGGCTGCACTTCCAGAATGCCCCCGGCGACGAAGATGTTTTCCTCGCCTTGGTCGGCACGAACGATCTTGACCGTCCCGGGGCGTATGCGCGAAATCAGCGGGGTGTGGCCGGGCAGAATGCCCAGCTCACCCGCTTCGCCAGGCAGCACCACGAACTTCGCCTCACCGGAGAAGATCGCTTCCTCTGCGCTGACGACATCCACATGCAGGGTAGCCATATCGGTTCCTTATTGCAGTTTCTTGGCCTTCTCGAAGGCCTCGTCGATCGAGCCGACCATGTAGAAGGCCTGTTCCGGCAGCGCATCGCACTCGCCGTTCACGATCATCTTGAAACCACGGATGGTTTCGGCCAGCGGCACGTACTTGCCGGGCGAACCGGTGAACACTTCGGCCACGTGGAACGGCTGCGACAGGAAACGCTGGATCTTACGGGCGCGGGCCACGGCCTGCTTGTCTTCCGGCGACAGTTCGTCCATGCCCAGAATCGCGATGATGTCGCGCAGTTCCTTGTAGCGCTGCAGCGTCTGCTGCACGCCACGGGCCACGGCGTAGTGCTCTTCGCCGACGACTTGCGGGTCGAGCTGGCGGCTGGACGAATCCAGCGGGTCCACGGCCGGGTAGATACCCAGGGCGGCGATGTCACGCGACAGCACGACGGTCGAGTCCAAGTGCTGGAAGGTGGTGGCGGGCGACGGGTCGGTCAAGTCATCCGCCGGCACGTACACGGCCTGGATCGAGGTGATCGAGCCAGTCTTGGTGGACGTGATGCGCTCTTGCAGCTTGCCCATTTCTTCGGCCAGCGTGGGCTGGTAGCCCACCGCCGACGGCATACGGCCCAGCAGTGCCGACACTTCGGTACCGGCCAGGGTGTAGCGGTAGATGTTGTCCACGAAGAACAGGATGTCGCGGCCTTCGTCGCGGAACTTCTCGGCCATCGTCAGGCCGGTCAGCGCCACGCGCAGACGGTTGCCGGGGGGTTCGTTCATCTGGCCGAACACCATCGCAACCTTGTCCAGAACGTTCGACTCTTCCATTTCGTGGTAGAAGTCGTTGCCTTCACGGGTACGCTCACCCACGCCGGCGAACACCGACAAGCCGCTGTGCTGCTTGGCGATGTTGTTGATCAGTTCCATCATGTTGACGGTCTTGCCCACGCCGGCGCCGCCGAACAGGCCGACCTTGCCGCCCTTGGCGAACGGGCACACCAGGTCAATAACCTTGATGCCGGTTTCCAGCAGTTCCACCGACGGCGACAGCTCGTCGAAACGGGGAGCCGGCTGGTGGATGCCACGCTTTTCTTCGTGCTGGATCGGGCCGGCTTCGTCGATGGGACGACCCAGCACGTCCATGATGCGGCCGAGCGTGCCGGTGCCGACGGGCACCGAGATCGGGGCGCCGGTGCCGGCGACCTTCATGCCGCGGCGCAGGCCGTCGCTGGAGCCCAGGGCGATGGTACGCACCACGCCGTCACCCAGCTGTTGCTGCACTTCCAGCGTCAGACCCTTTTCGGCGAACGAGGAACCCTCGTCGACCAGAGTAAGCGCTTCGTAGATCTTGGGCATGTGATCGCGGGGGAACTGAATATCCACCACGGCGCCGATGCACTGAACGATGGTTCCGTTGCTCATGTCGATTCCTTGCTTGATAGCTTTTGACGGGATGCTGCCTGCCTCAGACGGCGGCAGCGCCCCCTACGATTTCCGAAATTTCCTTGGTGATCGCGGCCTGGCGGGTCTTGTTGTAGACCAGCTGCAGATCGCCGATGACCTTCTTGGCGTTGTCCGACGCCGCCTTCATGGCGACCATCCGGGCCGACTGCTCCGAAGCCATGTTCTCGGCCACGGCTTGGTACAGCAGGCCTTCAACGTAACGCTGCAGCAGGTCGTCGATCACGCTACGAGCGTCGGGTTCGTAGATGTAATCCCAGCTGTAATCCGATTTCACTTCCGAAGTCTTGGCCAGGCTTTCGGCGCCCGTCTGGTACGGATCTTCCAAACCGCTGGCCAGGGGCAGCAGACGCAGGAACAGCGGCTCCTGCTTCATCGTGTTGACGAAGCGGGTCGAAGCCACGTACAGCGCGTCGATGCGGCCTTCCAGGTAGGCGTCCAGCTGCACCTTGATCGCGCCCAGCAGGCGGTCCAGTTGCGGCTTGTCGCCCAGTTGCACTTCCTGGGAAACCAGCTTGGCGCCGATACGGGACAGGACACCCACGCCCTTGTTGCCGAAAGCGGTCGCCTGAACGGCGATGCCGTTCTTCTCGAACTCTTTCAGCTTCGTCAACACCACGCGGGTGATGTTGGTGTTCAAGCCGCCGCACAGACCCTTGTCCGTCGTCACCATGACCACGCCGACCGCCTTGACTTCGCGCTCGACCAGGTACGGGTGGCTGTACTCGGGGTTGGCCTGCATCAGGTGCGCGGCGATCTCGCGCACCTTGGTGGCGTACGGACGGCCCGCGCGCATCCGTTCCTGCGCCTTGCGCATCTTGGATGCGGCGACCATTTCCATCGCCTTGGTGATCTTGCGCGTGTTTTGCACGCTCTTGATCTTGGTTCGGATTTCCTTAATTCCGGGCATTGCGCTTTCCTGTGAAGACTGGCCGATGGGTTGGCGCTAGCGCCTCAACCATCCGATAAGGATGGGTGAGGCGCAGCTGACGCCTAACCCATCACTTTCTTAAAAAGCACCGTGCTTCTTGAATTCCTGGATGGCGGCGGCGAGTTCGCTTTCGTCATCCTTGGACAGTTCCTTGGTGTCTTCGACGCGCTGGATCAGGGCCGCGTGCTTGGCCTTGAGCTGGTCCTTCAGCGCCTTTTCGAACGACAGCACCTGGGCCACGTCCACGTCATCCAGGTAGCCGTTGTTGACCGTGTACAGCGTGACGGCCAGTTCCCACACTTGCAGCGGCTGGTATTGCGGCTGCTTGAGCAGTTCGACCACGCGCTTGCCGCGCTCGAGCTGGCGACGGGTGGCGTCGTCCAGGTCCGAGGCGAACTGCGCGAAGGCGGCCAGTTCACGGTACTGCGCCAGGTCGGTACGGATACCGCCGGACAGCTTCTTGACGACCTTGGTCTGGGCGGCACCGCCCACGCGCGACACCGAGATACCGGCGTTGATGGCGGGACGCACACCAGCGTTGAACAGGTCGGTTTCCAGGAAGATCTGGCCGTCCGTGATCGAGATCACGTTGGTCGGAACGAAGGCCGACACGTCGCCCGCCTGGGTTTCGATGATCGGCAGCGCGGTCAGCGAGCCGGTCTTGCCCTTGACGGCGCCATCGGTGAACTTCTCGACGTAGTCTTCGTTCACGCGGGCGGCGCGTTCCAGCAGGCGCGAGTGCAGGTAGAACACGTCGCCCGGGTAGGCTTCGCGGCCCGGCGGACGGCGCAGCAGCAGCGAGACCTGGCGGTAGGCCCAGGCTTGCTTGGTCAGGTCGTCATAGACGATCAGGGCGTCTTCGCCGCGATCGCGGAAGTATTCGCCCATCGTGCAGCCGGCGTAGGCGGCCAGGTACTGCATGGCGGCGGAGTCCGAAGCCGAAGCGGCCACGACGATGGTGTATTCCATCGCGCCGTGCTCTTCCAGCTTGCGCACCACGTTGTTGATCGTCGAAGCCTTCTGGCCGATGGCGACGTACACGCAGGTGACGCCCTTGCCCTTCTGGCTGATGATGGTGTCGACGGCCACGGCGGTCTTGCCGGTCTGGCGGTCGCCAATGATCAGTTCGCGCTGGCCACGGCCGATGGGAACCATCGAGTCGATAGCCTTGATGCCGGTTTGCAGCGGCTGCGACACCGAGCGGCGGGCGATAACGCCGGGAGCCACTTTTTCGATGATGTCGGTGGCCTTGGCGTTCACGGGGCCCTTGCCGTCGATCGGCTCGCCCAGCGTGTTGACCACGCGGCCTTTCAGCTCGGGGCCGACCGGGACTTCCAGAATGCGGCCGGTCGTCTTGACCGCGTCGCCTTCGGACACGCCGGTGTAGTCACCGAGAATAACGGCGCCGACGGAATCACGCTCGAGGTTGAGCGCCAGACCGAAGACGTTGTTGGGGAATTCGAGCATTTCGCCCTGCATCACGTCGGACAAGCCGTGGATGCGGGTAATACCGTCGGTCACGGACACGACGGTGCCCTGAGTACGGACATCAGCCGAAGCGCCCAGGCCCTCGATGCGGCTCTTGAGCAGTTCGCTGATCTCGGAGGGATTGAGTTGCATATTGACTCCTGGAATCCTGTTAGTGCTGCCTTTAAGCGGCGAGCGTATCGCGCATGCGGGCCAATTGGGCTTGTACGGAAGTATCGAGCACCTGGTCCCCGACGGCCACGCGCACGCCGCCGATCAACGACTGGTCGACGGTGACGACGGGCTTGAGCTTCAGGCCGAATTTCTTCTCGAGACCGGCGACCAGTTCTTGGACCTGGGCATCGCTCAGCTCGAACGCGCTGGTGATTTCCGCCTGCGCCGTGCCGTCGTGACGGTTCCGCAGCACCACGAATTGCGTGGCGATCTCGGGCAGCAGCAGCAGCCGGTCGTTTTCGACCAGCAGCTCGATGAAATTGCGGGCGGCCTGGGGCAGTTCGGCCTTTACCAGGCCAGTGAACAGCTCGACGCGCTGCTTGTCGCCCAGACGCGGGTCGGCCATGGCCTCGCGCACGTCGGGGTTGGAGGCGACCTGCGACAGCTCGCTGACCAGGTCGGCCCAAGCCTGCAGGCCGGCCTTGTCGTCGCGCGCGGCGGCGAACAAGGCTTCGGCGTACGGCCTGGCAACAGTGGAAAGTTCAGCCATGACGGTCCCGGATTAAAGCTGCGCGCGAAGCTGGTTCAGCAGCTCGGCGTGGGCGCGGGCGTCAACCTCGCGCTTGAGGATCTGTTCAGCACCCTTGACGGCCAGCGCGGCGACGTCGTCGCGCAGCGAATCACGGGCGCGCTGGACTTCCTGCGCGGCATCCTGTGCAGCTTGCGCCACGATGCGGGCACGCTCGGCTTCCGCTTCACGGCGGGCCTGCTCGATCAGGGAGGCGGCTTGCTTCTCGGCCTCGATGATGCGGGCGTGGTTTTCGGACTTGGCAGAAGCCTCGATCAGACTGACGCGCGCCTGGGCCTGGGCCAGATCGGCCTTGCCCTTCTCCGCGGCGGCAAGGCCGTCGGCGATTTTTTGGCGGCGCTCGTCCATCGCCTTCGTCAGAGGAGGCCACACGAATTTCATCGTGAACCAGCCCAGAACGAAGAACACGAGCATCTGGAAAATGATCGTCGCGTTCAGATTCACGGTCGTTCCTTTAACACCTTGCGGCTCCGACGGCACCCGGGACGGGCAACGCGGAGCACTCGATACTTTGCTGACCGGCGACGGGGCTCAAGCCCTCATCGCCGCCAGCGTCATGACCCGCCTTTTCGCCGGCGGGCGTGCCTTAGCCGACGAACGGGTTGGCGAAGGCGAACAGCATGGCGATACCCACGCCGATCAGGAATGCCGCGTCGATCAGGCCAGCCAGCAGGAACATCTTGGTTTGCAGAGCGTTCATCAGTTCAGGCTGACGAGCCGAAGCTTCCAGGTATTTGCCGCCCATCAGTGCGATGCCGATGCAAGCGCCGATAGCGCCCAGACCGATGATAAGACCGCAAGCGAGAGCAACGAAAGCGACGTTGGTCATGACAACTCCTTGGTTAGAAATCTGAAGTCAAAAAACAAAAAAGAATGGTGGTACTGCTCAATGCAAGATGATCTTGCTATCCAGCGCCGGCCGGGAGGCCGACGCCGGAAATTCGGGGGATCAGTGGCCTTCGTGCGCCTGGCCGAGATACACCAGGGTCAGCATCATGAAGATGAAGGCCTGGAGCAACACGATCAGGATGTGGAAGATGGCCCAGATCGAGCCGGCCAGCACGTGGCCGATTCCCAAGCCGATGCTGGCGCCGTTGAAACCGGTCCAGGCACCGCCCAAGAGGGCGATCAGCATGAAAATCAATTCGCCGGCGAACATGTTGCCGAACAACCGCATGCCCAGCGACACGGACTTGGCGGCGTATTCGATCAGGTTCAGCAGCAGGTTGAACGGGGCCAGGACGATGGCGCCGATACCGTGCGCGTGGAACGGCGCGGTGAACAGTTCCTTGACGAAGCCGCCCGGGTGCTTGATCTTGATGCCGTAGTAGAACATCAGCAGCAGCACGCCCAGCGACATGCCCATCGGCACGTTCAGGTCGGCCGTCGGCAGCACGCGGTGGTAGTAGAGGGGGTCGCCGTGGTGCGCGCCCAGGCCGGTCCAGCGCCAGATCGACGGCAGCAGGTCGACGGGCAGCAAGTCCAGAGCGTTCATCAGGATGATCCAGAGGAACACGGTGAGCGCGAGCGGAGCGATGAAGAGGCGGCTCTTGGCGTTGTGGACGATGCCCTTGGCCTGATCGTCGACCATGTCGACGATCATTTCCACGAAGGCCTGGAAGCGGCCCGGAACGCCGGCGGTCGCGCGGCTGGCGGCGCGCCACAGGAAGAAGATGACGATCAGACCCGTCAGGCCGGACCAGAACAACGAGTCGTAATTGATGATGTCGAACTGAGCAATTGCGCTCTGTTTCTCGCCCGTATTGTTCAGATGCACCAGGTGATGCTGAATATACGCGGACTGAGGCGACACGTCGCTGGCAGCAGCCATTTGAATCCTACCCTATTTGCTGTATGCCCGAGCCCTTGCGAGCCGGACGATTCCACGATTCCGTTTGCCGTAACCCAACCGGCAGCGCTATGACAACTTGCGGAACATCAAAAGCAGGAGATATCCCTTCAGGGTGAGTATCAGACCCAGCAGCGCGGCGGGCCAGACGATGCTGTCCTGCGCCACACGCGAAAGCAGCCACAACAGCAACGCCGTTGCGAACAACTTGATCAACTCACCAGAGAGAAAGGTAAAGGGACTGGCCTTACCGGCCCGAACACTGACAGCCAGGCGCAATGCGAACAACGCATTGGGTATGAAATACGCTCCTGCCCCCGCCAGCGCCGACCAACCTGCCGCCGCCCCTCCGACAACCCCCGCTATTACTGCTGCTGCGAGCCCCATGGCGCCTTGCGCCGCCAGTGCCAACAAGAGTCCGCGGCCAGCCTGCGCATTCAGCGCCGCGCGGTCCGCGTCGCTGAGAACCAGCACCCGGTCCACCGGATCCTGATCCGCCAGAACCTGGCGTGCTTCGCCCTGTTGCGCAAGGGACTGATCCATTCCACAGGACTGATCCCGGGTTTTCTCGTCCCAATCGCGCGCAGGTTCGTGCCGCACTGTGTTCTGCTGCATCAAACTTCCCCGCTTAAAGCCTTATACCGCCAGCCTTGCCCCTGTCAGAACCCTGGCGAAATCCCTGCCATGTGTTCTTATCCCGCAAGCGTCAAACCCGCAGAGTATAGCGTGATTCTTTTTACCCGAGCAAATGAACTTTCGGCGGTTTGTAAGGCGACAACAGCGCCCGCCGGGCGGACCCGCGGCGTGAAAATTGGGGACGCGAAATCGGGAAGGCCGTCGGCGCGCCGCTGATCCCGCGGCCGGCGCCGCGGCGAAGAAAAACGGCCCCTCGCGGGGCCGTTGGTCGCGCGCCGGCGGCGGCCGCGCGGCGTCGGATCGGTCAGTCGCGCTTGACCGGCGGCGGCGCCCACAGACCGTCGAGCGCGACGTCCTGCGGCCAGTACAGGCGCATGCTGAGCAGGAACGGGCCGTCGGCGGCCGGCGTCGCCAGCCAGTTGGCGCGCTTGCGCTCGCCCGGATCGCGGCGCTGGATGTAGATGTCCAGCGAGCCGTCGGCGTTGTACTTCAGGCCGTCGGTGCTGCGCAGCGCATAGCGGTTGGCCGGGTTGTCGGCGAAGCCGTGCTTGTCGTTATAGACATGCAGCGACCAGAAGGCGTTGGCCGGCGGCAACTGGCCCTTCTCGAAATGCAGCACGTAGTCCTCGTTCGAGCTGAGCGCGCGGCCCTTGCTGTCGGCGACGGTGACCGGATAGAGCACGTCTTCCGCGGTCGGCGCGCCCAGCCCGGCGTAGGCGATGGCGGCGCGGCGCGTGTAGTCCGTGCCATAGGTGCCGATGCCGGTGAGCACGGTGTTCCAGCCGTTCATCGGCGTGGCCAGGCGCGAGACGCCGTCGGCGATGCGGCGGCCAGCCAGCGGCTGCGCCTCGGTCAGGGCCTGCTGCACGGCGGGGCTGAGGCGGCCATACGAGAACGGCTGGCGGTTGTCCAGGCCGATGCGGCGCATGCGGTCCAGGATCGGCGTGTCGTTGGCATGCGGCGGATTGTTGCGCATGACGTCGAAGAACAGCGTGAAGAACGATGCCGCGTCCATGCCCGCGACCTGCTCGGCCGGCGTGCCCTCGCCTACCGCCACGGGCGTGGACATGGGCATCGGCACATCGCTGCCAATCGGGGCCGTGCCCACGCCCGGACCGGTCTGCGGATAGGGCGTGGCGCTGCCGGGACCGCGATGGCGGCCGGGCACGGGCGCCACCGGCGCCACCATCGGGCTGGCCGACATGTTGGCCTGGATCTGATTGACCGCGGCGTAGTCCTGCGGGCCGCCGGCCTGGGTCCAGCCGATCAGCCAGCCGGTCGAGGTGGGGCTGCGGATCAGGTCCACGCCCGGCGGCGGCACGCCGTCCCAATTGGGGCCGACGATGGCGAACGACTGCGCGCCGGGGCCGTTGGTGCGCGTGCCGCGCGAGGCGAACACGTCGCTCCACATATCCAGCGCCGACAGCACGGTGTAGCGGTTGCCGGTGTCGGGCAGGCGCACGATCAGCGGCGCGCGCGAGACATCGAACCACAGGCTCGAATACAGCGCGTCGGCGCTGGGCCAGGGCGTGTCGGCCGCGCGCGGGTCGGGGAAGGCGGCCTTGTGGCCGAACTGGTTGACGGGCGCCTTGCCTTCCAGCGGCGACTGCACCGCAGTGGCCTTGCGCCGCGCCAGTTCCATCACCACCATCGGATAGGCGTAGACGTAGGCGTCGATCGCGATGTCGCGCAGTTCCTGCGCGCTCATCTGCGGCGCGGGCGCGGCGGCGGCGGGGTACGGCGTTTCAGACACCAGCCGCATCGACGGTCGCGGCGATTGCGCTTGCGTGGCGGTCACGAAGCAGACGCTCAAGGCGCCCGCGAGCGCGGCGGCGGAGCACCGGCGAGTAAAAGGGGAAGTACGCATGCAAGGCTCCTTGTTGCTATTGTTTGCAGGCGAGCCGCCGCGCATGGGCTTACCAGTTCGGGCAAGCCTCTCTGGCGCGGCACCTCTTCTTTTTGAGTGACGCCTTTTCAGGATAGGGCCGAACACTGCAACAAGGTGCTGCCCAAAAGTTTCAAGGCGCAACGCGCGCCCTCCCCGGGCGGCGCAAGAAAAAACGCGCCCGTGATGGGCGCGTGGGGACGTTTCATGCCCCGGCCGGCGGGCCGGCAGGGGCGTAACAAGGTTTAACGGTGTTTGAAGTCCGGTTTGCGCTTCTCGGTGAAAGCGGCCATGCCTTCCTTCTGGTCCTCGGTCGCGAACAGCGAATGGAACACGCGGCGCTCGAACAGCAGGCCTTCGTTGAGCGATCCCTCGAAGGCGCGGTTGACGCATTCCTTGGCCATCATGACCGACGGCAGCGACATCGAGGCGATCACGGTGGCGGCCTCCAGGGCCTCGTCCATCAGCTTGTCGGCCGGCACCACGCGAGACACCAGGCCGGCGCGCTCGGCTTCCTCGGCGCCCATCATGCGGGCGGTCAGGGCCATGTCCATGGCCTTGGCCTTGCCCACCGCGCGCGGCAGGCGCTGCGTGCCGCCGGCGCCGGGGATGACGCCCAGCTTGATTTCCGGCTGGCCGAACTTGGCGGTGTCGGCGGCGATGATGATGTCGCACATCATGGCCAGCTCGCAGCCGCCGCCCAGCGCGTAGCCGCCGACCGCGGCGATCACGGGCTTGCGGATGCGCTTGAGCGTTTCCCAGTTGCGCGTGATGTATTCGCTGCCGTAGACGTCCATGTAGGACCAGTCTTTCATGGCGCCGATGTCGGCGCCGGCGGCGAAGGCCTTTTCGCTGCCCGTGATGACCACGGCGCCGATGTCGGCATCCGCCTCGAAAGCCAGCAGCGCCGCCCCGAGCTCGTTCATCAGTTGATCGTTGAGCGCATTGAGCGCCTTGGGGCGGTTCAGCGTCAGCAGACCGACGCGGCCGCGGGTTTCGACCAGCACAAACGACTCGCTCATTACCTGTCTCCAGAGGATGGGATGAAATAAGATATACGGATGGAAAAAACTGCCGCTTTCCCCGTGTCTTTCCCCGTACTTTACCGCCTTGCGCCGCACGACCCCGCCGGCCACCGCTACCGGATAACCCTAACCGTCCAGACGCCCGCGCCGGAAGGCCAGCGGCTATCGCTGCCGGCCTGGATTCCGGGCAGCTACCTGATCCGCGATTTCTCGCGCCAGATCGAGTCGGTGGCGGCCTATTCGGGCAGCCGGCGCGTGGTTGTCGACAAAATAGACAATCACACCTGGCAGGCCGCGCCCTGCGACGGCCCGCTGCGGATCGAGTACACGGTCTATGCGTGGGACCTGTCGGTGCGCGGCGCGCACCTGGACGAGACCCACGGTTTCTTCAACGGCACCAGCGTGTTCCTGCGCGTGCATGGCCAGGACCACCTGCCCTGCCTGGTGGACCTGGCGCCGCCGCGCGGCATCGAGGGCTGGAAGGTCTACACCAGCCTGCCCGAGGCCCGCGGCCACAAGGGCGCGGCGCGGCGCCACGGCTTCGGCCTGTACCTGGCGCCGGACTACGACGCGCTGATCGACCATCCGGTCGAGATGGGCACGCCGCAGGTGGCCAGCTTCACGGCGCATGGCGCCGAGCACGAACTGGTGTTCACGGGCGTGGCGCCCAACCTGGACCTGGCCCGCATCACGGCCGACGTGCGCAAGATCTGCGAAACCCAGATCGCCTTCTTCGAGCCGCGCAGCAAGCGCGCGCCGTTCCTGGACAGCGCCGACCGCTATGTCTTCATGACGATGGTGACGGGCGATGGCTACGGCGGCCTGGAGCACCGCGCCAGCACGGCGCTGATGACGGCGCGCAAGGACCTGCCGGTGCTGGGCCAGCAGGGCCAGGGCGAAGGCTACCGCGGCTTCCTGGGGCTGGTGAGCCACGAGTATTTCCACACCTGGAACGTCAAGCGCATCAAGCCGCAGGCGTTCGTGCCCTATAACCTGGCGCAGCCGGACCTGACGCGGCTGCTGTGGGTGTTCGAAGGCTTCACGTCCTATTACGACGATCTGCTGCTGCTGCGTTCCAACGCCATCACGCAGAACGATTACCTGCGCCTGCTGGCCAAGACCATCACCAGCGTCGCGCGCACGCCGGGGCGGCACAAGCAATCGGTGGCGGAAAGCTCGTTCGACGCGTGGACGCGCTATTACAAGCAGGACGAGAATTCGCCCAATGCGCTGGTGAGCTACTACACCAAGGGCGCGCTGGTGGCGCTGGGGCTGGACCTGCTGATCCGGCAGGAGTCGGCGGGCACGCATTCGCTCGATGATGTGATGCGCCTGCTGTGGCAGCGCTATGGGCGCGATTTCTATCGCGGCAAGGCGCAGGGGCTGGCGGAAGATGGGCTGCCGGCGCTGATCAAGGAGGCGACGGACGTGGACGCGCGGCGCTTCATTGCGCGGCATGCCTATGGAACGGCGGATGTGCCGCTGGCGGAGCTGCTGGCGCCGCAGGGAATCAAGCTGCAGTGGAAGCCTTCGGTCAATATTCCTTCGCTGGATGTGCGCACGCGCAAGCAGGGCGAGTCGCTGGTATTGGCGACGGTGCTGGAAGGTGGCGCGGGACACAAGGGTGGGTTGTCAGCCGGGGATGTGCTGGTGGCGATCGATGGGCTGAAGGTCGAAGGGGCTGCCGGCGTGGAGGTGCTGCTGGGGCAGTACCGGGCGGGGGATCGCGTCGACGTGCATGTGTTCAGGCGGGATGAGTTGAGGGGATTTCAGGTTCGGTTGAGTGAGCCTGAGGCGCTGGATTGTGTGTTGTCGTTTGGGTAGGTTGTTTTTTTAGGGCCTTCTTTTGGGAAGGCCCTTTTTGTATTGGGGCGGTGGGGTTCTTGAGGCGCGTGTGGCGGGGCAGGCGGGGGAGGACGGGGCTACGATTGCGGTCCGGAGCGTTCGCTCCGGACTGCCCCGTTGTCATCCTCGTCCGCCTTCGGCTGCCTACGGATTCCCTCGGGCGCATCTACACGCCCCGCCCTCCCCCGCCTGCCCCGCCACACGCTCGCGTTGAGACTTAACGGCCGCTGTTGGGGCGAGCTGTTTGCTTGGCGTTTTTTGCCATCAAGGTGCGGGGTGAGAGGGTCTTGCGGGGCCCGCCGCAAGACGGCCGCGCGGGCGGCCTTTTGCGGCTTACGTGGTGTCTTGCGATTTGTGATGACGCTGTCGCGCGCGCGGTGGTTTTTCCGGTTGCGCGCGGTGGGCGCCAGGCGCCCTGCCGGGTCAGTTCAGTTTGGCGCCGGAGACTTCGACGGCTTGTTTCCAGGTGTCGAGTTCCTTGGCGATGTGGTCGGCGAAGGCGGCGGGGGTGGAGCCTACGGTTTCGTAGCCGTAGCTGTTCAGCTGGGCCTTCAGGTCGGGGGTGTTGATGGCGGCGGCGATGGCGGTGCTGAGGGTGTCGAGGATGGCGGGTGGCGTGTCGGCGGGGGCCAGGATGCCGTACCAGCCGTTGATGACGAAGCCGGGGACGGCTTCGGCGACGGTGGGAACGTCGGGCAGCAAGGGGGAGCGGTGTTCGCCGGTGACGGCCAGGGCCTTGAGTTTGCCGGACTGGACCTGGGGCAGCGAGGTCGAGATGCTGTCGAACATCAGCGAGACTTCGCCGCCCAGCAGGGCGACGACGGCGGGGCCGCTGCCTTTGTAG
Organism: Achromobacter sp. 2789STDY5608621; assembly: GCF_001299375.1. Lineage (NCBI taxonomy): Bacteria > Pseudomonadati > Pseudomonadota > Betaproteobacteria > Burkholderiales > Alcaligenaceae > Achromobacter > Achromobacter sp. 2789STDY5608621. The sequence goes on from NZ_CYTU01000047.1 coordinate 25,800, forward strand.
GGGACGTGCAGCATGTCGGTGCCGGTGCGGTGCTTGAAGATTTCGGCGGCCAGGTGGCTGGTGTTGCCGTTGCCGGCGGAGGCGAAGCTGAGCTTGCCGGGATGCTGTTTGGCGTAGGCGATGAGTTCGGGGATGCTGTTGGCGGGCGTGGACAGCGGGGCCGAGACCAGCATGGGCAGGGTCGCCACCAGGGAGACCGGGGCGAAGTCGCGGCGGGTGTCGTAGGGCAGCGAGGGGTAGAGACTGGGGTTGATGGCGTGGGCGGCCAGGACCATCAGCAGGGTGTAGCCGTCGGGCCTGGCGCGTGCCAGTTGCGACGAGGCGATGGCGCCGCCGGCGCCGGGCTTGTATTCCAGCACCACGGGCTGGTTCCATTTCTTCTGCAGGGCCGCGCCGAGCGGGCGGGCCAGGATGTCGGCGCTGCCGCCGGGCGGGTACGGGATCAGCAGCGTGATGGGCTTGTCGGGGTAGGCGCCGGCGGGTGTTGCCGCCGCGGGCTGTGCGCGGACGGTCGTCGCCGCGGCGAACAACAGGCTGGCGGTTGCCAGGACGGCTAGGACGGGACGGTGCATGGCGGACTCCGGAATGGCTCGGACAGGGCGGGTTGCCTCAGCCCCTGACGTAGCGCGGCGCGCCGGCGGCATCGAGCGCGATGACCGATGGCGTGTCGGCAAACCGCAAGGGCGCTTCGGTGGCGGCCTGCAGCGCCTCGGCGCTGACGCCCTGCAGCATGGCGTGCACGCGCAGGCCGTCGGGCGTGACGTCGATCACGGCCAGGTCGGTGTAGATGCGGGTGACCACGCCCGCGCCCGTCAACGGGTAGCGGCACTGGCGCAGGATCTTGGGCGCGCCGTCGCGGCCGCGGTGTTCCATCATGGCCAGCACCTGGCGCGCGCCGACCGCCAGGTCCATGGCGCCGCCGACGGCGGGAATGGCGTCGGCCGCGTCGGTCTTCCAGTTGGCCAGGTCGCCGCGTTCCGAGACCTGGAAGGCGCCGAGCACGGCGTAGTCGAGGTGGCCGCCGCGCATCATGGCGAACGACACGGTGTGCTCGGTGATGGAAGCGCCCGGCAGCAGGGTGATGGGCTGCCGGCTGGCGTTGATGAGGTCCGGATCGACGGCGTCGCCGGCCGCGGCGGGCCCCATGCCGGTGATGCCGTTCTCGCTGTGCAAGAGGATGTCCTTGTCAGGCGGCAGGTAGTCGCCGACCAGGGTCGGCATGCCGATGCCGAGGTTGACGACCGAGCCGTCGGGGATATCGCCGGCCAGCAGTTGCGCGACCTGCTGGCGGGTCATGGGGGTGATCGTCGGCATGTCAGGTCTCCACCCGCACCACGGTTTTCACGAACAGGCCGGGCGTCATGATGTGCTCGGGCGTGAAGGCGCCCAGCGGCACGACCTCGTCGACCTGGGCGATGGCGTGGCCGGCGGCCATGCACATCACCGGATTGAAATTGCGCGCGGCATGGCGGTACATCAGGTTGCCCCAGCGGTCGCCCTGGTACGCGCGGATCAGCGCGTAGTCGCCGCGCAGCGGCTGTTCCAGCACGTAGCCGACGCCGTCGATCACCTCCTGGCGGCGGCCCTGCGCCAGCTCGGTGCCGTAGCCGGTGGGCGTGTAGAACGGCCCCAGGCCGGCGCCGGCCGCGCGCAGGCGCTCGGCCAGGGTGCCCTGCGGCACGCATTCCAGTTCCACCTCGCCGGCGCGGAAGGCGCGGGCGAAGGCCTCGGAATTGGGCGGGCGCGGATGCGAGCAGATGATCTTGCGCACCTGCCGCCGGTTGAGCAGCGCGGCGATGCCGCGGTCATGGGTGCCGGCGTTGTTGGCGATGAGGGTCAGGTCGCGCCGGCCCAGCTCGGCCAGGCAGTGCAGCAGTTCGTACGGCACGCCAGCCTCGCCGAAGCCGCCCACCAGCACGCTGGCGCCGTCGGGAATGACGGCCACGGCGTCCCTCATGCAAGCCTGAATCTTGTCGATCACTTATTGCTCCTGCGCGATGCCCGCAGCGTCCACGATCTGTTTCCAGCGCGTGCGTTCCTGGTCGATGAAGGCGGCGAACTCGGCCGGCGTGTTGCCGCCGGCCTGCCCGCCCATGGCGCGGAAGCGCTCGGCGATATCGGGGCTGCGCACCACGTCGCGGGTGGCGGCATAGAGCGTGTCGACGACGGTGGCGGGCGTGCCGGCCGGCGCCACCAGGCCGAACCAGGCGGTGACGACCATGTCGGGCACGCCGGCCTCGGCCATCGTCGGCACGTCGGGCAATTCCGCCAGCCGCCGCGCGCTGGTGACGGCCAGCGCGCGCAGCTTGCCCGACTGGATATAGGGCATGGAGCTGGGCAGGTTGTCGATCATGAAGGTGAACTGCTGGCCCAGCAGCGCCGCCACCGCCGGGCCCGCGCCCTTGTAGGGCACGTGCGTGCCGCCGATGCCGGCGCGCTGCTTGAACAGCTCGGCCGACAGGTGCGGCGACTGGCCGCTGCCCGAGCTGCCGAACGACACCTTGCCCGGGTCCCGCCGCGCCAGCGCCAGCAGGTCGGCCACGCTGTGCGCGGGCGAGGCCTCGTTGACCACCAGCACGTTGGGCACGGAAATCACCAGCGTCACCGGCGCGAAGTCGGCCGGCTTGTAGGGCAGCGTCTTGTAGAGCGCGTAGTTGATGGCGTTGGGGCCGATGTTGCCCATCAGCACCGTGTAGCCGTCAGGCTTGGCGCGCGCCAGGGTCTGCGCGCCGATGATGCCGGCGGCGCCGGCGCGGTTCTCGACGATGACCTGCTGGCCCAGCTTCGTGGCCAGCTTGTCGGCGATCAGGCGCGCCGCGATGTCGGTGGTGCCGCCGGGCGAAGCCGGCACGATGAGGGTGATGGGCCGTTCGGGCCACGCCGCCAGGGCGGGACCCGCCATGGCGAGCGACAGCGCGCTGGCGGCCAGCCAGCGTTGCGGGTGCGGCATGCTTGTCTCCCTGCGTGATCCTGGTGCGAATCAACTTGTGCGGGAGAGTGTGGCCGCGATGCCGCGAAATGCCTATTCCGGAATCTGGAGGAGCGGCTTCGCCTGCGCAAAAGAGCGCATCGTTTCAGCGCGGCGGGCGTGCCGCGATCTGCGCCGCCGTGCGCAGGAACGCCTGCAGCGCGCGGTTGCCGTCGTCGCGCCGCGTGACCGCGTAGACCGTGCCGCTGCCGACCGCGGCCGGCAGCGCGCACACCACGATGCGCGCGCCGAAATGGCCGCACGCCGAGGCCGGCACCAGGGCCACGCCCAGCCCGGCCGCCACCAGCGCCAGCTGCGCCGGCACTTCGGCCACGCGCTGCGCCACCGATTGCGACAGGCCGGCGCGGGCGCAGGTATCGGCCAACTCGCGGGCGAAGGCCGAGGTCTCGGTGCGCAGCATCACGAACGCGTCCTGCCTGAGGTCGGCCAGCGCCAGGCGCTTGCGCCCGGCCAGGCGGTGCCCGGGCGGCAGGGCCGCCACCACCGGATCGGGCCACAGCGCCAGCGATTGCAGTTCGTCGTCGTCCACGGCGGTGCGCGAGATGCTGACGTCGATCCGGTGGCCGCGCACCGCGTCCAGCTGCGCGGCGGGATTCATCTCGTTGAGCAGCACCGACACCTGCGGGTGGGTCTGCGCATGACGCGCGATCAGCGCCGGCACCGGCCCCAGGAAGTGCGAGCCTGACAGGCCGATCTCGACCCGCCCCGCCCTGCCCTGGTCGACGGCGCGCGCCCGCACCGTGGCGTCCTTGAGGCCGGCGAGCGTGGCGCGCACGTCGTTCAGGAACGCGGCGCCGGCCTCGGTCAGCGTCACCCGCCGGTTGGTGCGGTCAAACAGCCTGACCTCCAGCTCGCGTTCGAGCTGGGCGATCTGCAGGCTCAGCGGCGGCTGCGAGATATGCAGCCGGGCGGCGGCGCGGGTGAAGTTGAGCTCTTCGGCCAGCACGGCGAAATAACGGAGTTGGCGGATTTCCATGGCGGCCAATGATTTGCGAAAGATATGAAACCAGACAAAAACTATATTGGAAACTATCGTTCGCGGCGAGCAGAATCGGCTTCTCGCGTCCACCCGGGCGCAGACAACGCTTACCGGAGACCCGCCATGACCCAGTCGCCCCGCGTCCTGCGCATCGGCCAGATCGTTCCCAGTTCCAACACCACCATGGAAACGGAGATCCCCGCCATGCTGCGCCGGCGCGAGACCATCGCGCCCGAACGCTTCACCTTCCACTCCAGCCGCATGCGCATGAAGCAGGTGACGGCGGCCGAGCTGGCCTCGATGGACCGCGAGTCCGACCGCTGCGCGCAGGAACTGTCGGACGCGCGCGTCGACGTGCTGGGCTACGCCTGCCTGGTGGCCATCATGGCGCAGGGCCTGGGCTACCACCGCGCCTCGCAGGAACGGCTGCACCAGGCCACAGTGGACAACGGCGCGCCCGCGCCCATCGTCTCCAGCGCCGGCGCGCTGGTCGAGGGCCTGCACGCCATCGGCGCGCGCAAGGTCGCGATCCTGACGCCCTACATGAAGCCGCTGACCAAGCTGGTGGTGGACTACATCGAGCACGAAGGCATCGAGGTGCACGACAGCCTGTCGCTGGAGATCGCCGACAACCTGAAAGTGGGCGCGCAGGACCCGATGGCGCCCGCCAGCCATGTCGCGCGCCTGGACACGCGCGGCGTCGACGCCGTGGTGCTGTCGGCCTGCGTGCAGATGCCGTCGCTGGCGTCGATCCAGCCGGTGCAGGACCGCCTGGGCCTGCCGGTGGTGACCGCCGCCGCGGCCACGGTCTATCGCATGCTCAAGGTGCTGGACCTGGAAACGCGCGTGCCCGACGCCGGCGAACTGCTGACCGGCAAGTACTGAGCGCTATTTGCCAAGCGACAGGATCTCGTTGGCGTTGACGATGGCGCCGGCGATTTCCTCGGTGGTGACGCGCTTGTTCATGGCCTGTTCTCGGATCAGGTCGTAGGCCTGCCCTTCCGTCACGTTGCGCGTGCGCATCAGGATGCTCTTGGCTTCGGCGATGCGGCGCGCGCCCAGCAGCTTGCCTTCGAGCTTGCGCAGCCGGCGCGCGTGCGAACGGATGTCGTCGTCGACCTGCCGCGCCACCACCAGGGTGGACAAGAGGCCGAACGATCTCACCGGCGACGGCAGCACCGCCTTGGCGCCGATGCGCAGCACCGCCTCGACGATGGTCGGGTTCTCGTAGGTGACGATGGCGATGACCATCGGCGCGTCGTCACTCTTGGCCCATTCGAAGCCCAGGTCGATGACGTCCGGCCGCACCGCCAGGAACACCGCGTCCAGCCCCTCGGGCAGGGTCGGCGCGGGCGGCCAGAAGGTCTGCACCTGACAGCCGATGCGCTGCAGCTGCTGCGTCAGCTGCCTGCCATCGGCGTCGTCCGGGTGGTAGACGGCGATACGCAGGGTGCGCAGGTCCTTGAGCAACGAAGGCGTCGCGCGCATCACGCGCAGGCGGCTGGCCGGCTCCACCGTCAGATCTCCAGCGAGCTCAGGGTCGCCGTCCAGTCGCCCAGCGAATGGGTGACCAGGTACGGATCGGGATGCACCGGCCGGGTGGCCTCGCGCACGATGGTGAACTGGCCCTTGCCGTTGACCCGCCCCACCCGCGGATAGAGGCAGGTGTGGTGGTTGGTGGGATCGATGCGCACGCGGCCCTGCGGCGCCTGGAATTCGCTTTGCAGCACGCGCGGCAGGATCTGCGCGATCTCGTCGGTGCCGGTGTCGCGGTAGGCGTTGGCGAAGATGTGCATCTGGAAGTACGCGGCCTCCCAGCACAGGTTGGGCACGCAGTCCTGGCCGAAGCGCCGCCGCAGCCGTTCGAGGCAACGGTGGTTGACCTCGGAGTCGATCGACTGGAAATACGGCGCCGACGTGAAATGCCCGGCGGCCACCTCGGGCTCCATCTGCGAGATCTCGGCCTCGGAGGTGGTCAGGCTGGCGATCGGCATGGTCTTGGGATCGAAGCCGGCGTCGGCGTAGGCGCGGTACAGGCAGGCGGTGGAGTTGCCCACCACGGTCGAGAAGATGAAGTCCGGCCGCTTGTTGCGGATGTCGTCGAGGATCTCGCGGTAGTCGCGCTCGGTCGCGGTCAGCGGCACATAGCGTTCGCCCAGCTTGGCGCTGTCCTGCCGCTGCAGCACCAGCTCGCGCATGATGCGGTTGGACTCGTAGGGATAGATGTAGTCCGAGCCGATCAGGTAGACGCGGGCGCCGAAGTTGGCGGTCATGAATTCCGCCAGCTGCACGCTGTTCTGGTTGGGCGCGGCGCCGGTGTAGATGATGTTGTTGGAGAACTCGAAGCCCTCGTACAGCGTCGGGTAGAACAGCAGCCGGTTCCATTTCTCGACCACCGGCAGCACCGCCTTGCGGCTGCTGGACATGTAGCAGCCGAAGATGACGTTGACGCGGTCCTGGGTGATCAGCCGTTCGGCCAGCACGCTGTAGGTGGCCGGGTCGGAACGCGGGTCGTAGCGCACCGGCACGATCTCGCGGCCGTCGACGCCGCCGGCCTCGTTGATCTCGTCGATCGCCAGGAGCGTGCCCTGCAACTGGGAACGGCCTATGGTCGATGTGGCCCCCGTTTCAGAGAACAACACGCCCACGCGGATAGGATCTTTGTTTGCCATGGTCGGAGCAGCCGCCGCACAGAGGTCAATCGGTCGAGGTGATCAGTTTCAGCATAGGCGCGCGCGGCGTCAACACGTGGATTCCTGGGGGTCAGCCAAGCGTCGCGCGGCTGTAGCCATGGGCCAGCGCGGCCGGCAACGCGGCCGCGTTCAGCACGATGCGGTAGCCGCGGAATCCGAACATCGCCCGCAACTGGGGTTCGGCTTTCGCGTCCAGCGCCACGCATTGCACCCGCAGGCCGCGGCGGCGCAGCGCCAGCACCGCTTCGCGCGCGTCTTCCACCAGGTAGCGCGGGTCGTGCACGTCGATATCGGACGGCGCGCCGTCGGTGACGACGATCAGGGCGCGGCGTTCGCCGGGCGCGCGCAGCGCCAGCTCGCCGGCATGGCGCAGCGCCGCGCCCAGGCGCGTGGAATAGCGGGCCCGGGCCGCCGCGATGCGGCCCAGGGCCGCGTCCGTGGGCGGCGCGCCGGCATCCAGCAGGCGGTAGTAGTGAACGGCCGCGCGCGTGTCCGAACAGAAGCCGTGCACCGCGATGCGGTCACCGCTCTCGGCCACGGCGCCCACCAGCAGCGCGGCCGCGCGCTTTTCCAGGTCGAGCACGGTGACGCCGTCCTGCGGCGCCGGGTCGTTGGCCGAGGCCGACAGGTCCAGCAGCACCAGCGTGCTGCAGACGCCGGGCTGGCTGCCCGGCCGCTGGAAGAAACGCGCGTCCGGCGCCAGGTCCAGGCGCCGGTCGATCATGACTTCGATGGCGGCGTTCAGGTCGATGTCATCGCCCTCCCATTGCCGCCGCAGGCGCCGCGCCCGGTCCAGGCGGCGCGCGCGCGGCAGCGCCAGCCGCGGCGGGCGCAATCCCGCCAACGGCGCGGCGTCGGCGCGCCAGCCGGGCAGGCGTTCGATCACGGTGCACCAGTCCGGCCGGCCGCGCGCCAGCCGGTAGTCCCATTCCGGATAGCCGTAGCGGCCCAGCTCGACGTCCTCATCGGATTCCGCCTGGGTCTCGCCCGGCGCCGCCTCGCGCGCCTGCGGCGCCGCGCCCTGGCTGCCCAGGGCCAGCGCGGGCGGCGGCTCGGCGGCGTCGCCGTAGTCCCACAGGTAGCTGTTGTCGTCGCGGTAGGCCACCGGCACCACGTACTGCAGCGGGTTGAAGCGCACCCGCATCTGGCCCAGGTCGTTGGCCAGCAGCGAGGCCAGTCGGCGGAAGGCGGCGATGTCCGCCAGGTCGGCCGCGGCCTGCGCCTCGAACAGGTCGCGCGCCTTGTTGACCCAATGGTTGTCGTCGCGCAGCGCGGGATCCATCAGCAGGCGGCACAGGCGCCGCACCAGCGCGGTAAAGCTCAGATCGGTCGGATCGGGCGGCGGCGGGATGAACGGACGGAACCAGCGCCGCACGCCGGGATACAGCGCCGCCAGCACGCGCTCCACGCGTGCGTCCTCGACGGCGGACACCACCGCCAGGCCCATCGGCTTGAGGCTGGCCACGGGTTGGGCGGCCGGTGAATACAGCAGGTGCGCGGCCGCGTGGGCCACGGCGGCGCGGCGCAGCGCGGCGGCGTCCGGCGCATCGACGCGCGCCGTGGCGCCCGCCACCGGCTCACCCGGCGCGCCCGCCGGCAGCAACAGATGCGTGGCCGTCAGCACCGGCCGCGGCGACGCGCCGGCCGCCGCCGGATCCAGCGACTCGACCGCCATGGCGCGCCCGGCCAGGCCGCACAACAGCCACGACAGTTCCGGCTCGGCGGGATCTCGCGCGGCCGAACGCACGCGCGCGACCGCCGCGCCCTCCCCTTGCCCCGGCGAATGCAGGCCGCGCATCGTCATTCCAGGTTGGCGTCGATCAGCGCCCGCAACGCCGCCGCCATGTCGGGATCGTCGGTCAGGGCGCGGGTCATGGTCATGTCGCAGCTCTCGGCCGGACTGACGCCGTCGCGGATCAGCACGCCGGCGTAGATCAGCATACGGGTCGACACGCCCTCGTCCAGGCCATGGTGCTTGAGCTCGCGCGAACTGTGCGCGATGCGCACCAGCCGGCGCGCCAGGCCGGCGTCGATGCCGGCCTCGTGCGCCACGATCGCCGCTTCGTGCTCGGCGTCGGGATAGTCGAAATCCAGCGCGACAAAGCGCTGCCGCGTCGACGGCTTGAGGTCCTTGGCGCTGCTCTGGTAGCCGGGGTTGTACGACACCACCAGCTGGAAGTCGGGATGGGCGTGGACCACCTCGCCCTTCTTGTCCAGCGGCAGGATGCGGCGCGCGTCGGTCAGCGGATGGATCACCACCGTGGTGTCCTGGCGCGCCTCGACCACTTCATCCAGGTAGCAGATGCCGCCGTGGCGCACCGCCAGCGTCAGCGGGCCGTCGTGCCAGGCGGTGCCGTCGGCGTCCAGCAGGTAGCGGCCGACCAGGTCGGAGGCGGTCATGTCCTCATTGCAGGCCAGCGTCACCAGGGGCCGGCCGAGCTTCCAGGCCATGTATTCCACGAAGCGCGTCTTGCCGCAGCCGGTGGGGCCTTTCAGGATCAGCGGCAGCCGGTGCGCATAGGCATGCGCGTACAGCTCGGCCTCCCGGCCACTGGGACGGTAGTACGGTTCTTGCGCAATCCGGTAGGAGTCGAGCGGAGCGGCCACGGTACGGGTCCTGTGCAGCGGTCCGGCCGGCGCGCGGCCGGACCTGGCGAACGAAAGGGAACTAGCGGTGTTGCGGCGCCTCGTTGGGAATGCCGTCGATCGGGCATTCCGGCGTGCCCACGGTCGAGCGCGTGAACGACTCGACCTGCTTGCGCGTGCCCTCCGGGTCGTTGATCCAGTTGGCGTAGAAGTTGTAGGGGCAGGCGGCGACGCCGGTGGCCTCCTCGCCGGAATTGATCTTGCCGGTGTAGCCGCGGTGCACCAGCTTGAACAGGTGGTTCTGCGACTGCATGTTCTTGCGCGCGTCGCGGATCAGGCTGGTGGACAGCTCGGCGTACTGGATGCCCATTTCCTCTTCGCCGCATTCGCCCAGCGTGCGGCCGTCGAAGCCGATGATGGCGGAATGGCCGAAGTACGAGTACACCCCGTCGAAGCCGGCGGCGTTGGCCACCGCCACGTAGACGTTGTTCATCCACGCCATGGCCTTGGACACCATCACCTGCTGGTCCTTGGCCGGGTACATGTAGCCCTGGCAGCGCACGATCAGCTCGGCGCCGCGCATGGCGCAGTCGCGCCAGATCTCGGGATAGTTGCCGTCGTCGCAGATGATGAGGCTGATCTTCAGGCCCTTGGGGCCCTCCGACACGTAGGTGCAGTCGCCCGGGTACCAGCCCTCGATCGGCACCCACGGCATGATCTTGCGGTACTTCTGCACGATCTCGCCCTGGTTGTTCATCAGGATCAGCGTGTTGTAGGGCGCCTTGTTGGGATGTTCCTCGTGGCGCTCGCCGGTCAGCGAGAACACGCCCCAGACGTTGGCGCGGCGGCAGGCGTCGGCGAACACGGCGGTCTCCTCGCCGGGAATGGCCGAGGCGGTGTCGTACATCTCCTTGGCGTCGTACATGATGCCGTGGGTCGAGTACTCGGGGAAGATGACCAGGTCCATGCCGGGCAGGCCGCGCTTCATGCCCACCACCATGTCGGCGATCTTGCGGGCGTTGTCCATCACCTCGGCCTTGGTGTGCAGGCGCGGCATCTTGTAGTTCACGACGGCCACGCCCACGCAATCGTTGCTGCTGGAGATATCTCCGTGTCTCATGACAATGCTCCTCGTTGGTTGACGGTCATACCGTCAGGAAAGACCTGATCTTGTCCTGGTCCACGCCGGCCCGGCCGGCCTCGTGCACGATGCGGCCCCGGTCGATGACCAGGAAGCGGTCGGCCAGGTCGAGCGCGAAGCCCAGCATCTGTTCGGAGACGACGATGGCGAAGCCGCGCTCCTCGCGCAGCGCGTTCAGCGCCCGCGCGATGTCCTTGATGATGGAAGGCTGGATGCCCTCGGTCGGTTCGTCCAGGATCAGCACCCGCGGATTGGAGATCAGCGCGCGGGCGATCGCCAGCTGCTGCTGTTGCCCGCCCGACAGGTTGCCGCCCTTGCGCCGGCGCATCTCCTGCAGCACCGGAAAGAAGCGGTACAGGTAGTCCGGCACCGCCTTCAGTCCGCTGCGCTCGGCGCCGGCCATGATGTTCTGCTCGACCGTCAGGAACGGAAAGATCATGCGCCCCTGCGGCACGAAGGCCAGGCCGTTGCGCACCCGCTGGTAGCTCTCCAGTCCGGACAGCTCGGCGTCATCGAGCCGGATGCTGCCGGAACCGGAACGCAGCATGCCGATCAGCGCCTTGAGCAAGGTGGTCTTGCCCATGCCGTTGCGGCCCATGATGGCCACCGATTCACCCGGCGCGACCTCGAAGCTCACGTCGCGGATGACATGCGATTCGCCGTAGCTCACATTCAACTTGTCGATGCGGAACACGGAGGTCTCCCTGTCAATGGCCGAGGTATACGTCGAGCACGCGCGGATCGGCCTGCACCTCGGCCACGCTGCCCTCGCTCAGCAGGCGGCCCTGGTGCAGCACGGTGACCTTGTGGGCGATGCGCTTGACGAAGTCCATGTCATGCTCGATCACCACCACCGACTTGCCGCGCGCGATGCGCGCCAGCAGTTCGGCGGTCTGCTCGCGTTCGCGCGGACTCATGCCGGCCACCGGCTCGTCCAGCAGCAGCAGGCGCGGCGCCTGCATCAGCAGCATGCCGATCTCCAGCCACTGCTTCTGGCCGTGGCTCAGGCGGCCGGCCTTTTCCAGCAGCCGGTCGGCCAGGAACACCTGCGCCGCCATCGCCTCGATGCGGGCGCGCACCTCGCCGGTGCGGCGAAACCGCAATGAACGGAGCACGCCATGCGCGTTCGGCAGCGAGATCTCGAAGTTCTCCAGCACCGTCAGGTCTTCGTACACCGACGGCGTCTGGAACTTGCGGCCGACTCCGGCGCGCACGATGTCGAACTCGGCCACGCGCACCAGGTCGCGGCCCTCGAACATGACCCGGCCGGCGGACGGCCGGGTCTTGCCGCAGATGATGTCCAGCAGGGTGGTCTTGCCGGCGCCGTTGGGGCCGATGATGACGCGCAGCTCGTCCTGCGCCACGCTCAGGCTCAGGCCGTCGACGGCGCGAAAGCCGTCGAACGACACGGTCAGGTCCTCGACGCTCAGGATGGCGCCGGCGCTGGGGCGGTCGATGCGCATGTCCATGGCGGGGGACTCCGTCAGATCCAGGGCGCCGCTCATCGCGCACCTCCGGCGGCGCGGCGCGCCTGCAGCTGGCTGATCACGCCGGCCAGGCCGTTGGGCATGGCGACCACCACAACGATGAAGATCGCGCCCAGGAAATACAGCCAGATCTCGGGGAAGGTCTCGGACAGATAGGATTTGAGAAAGCCGATCAGCAGCGCGCCGACCACCGCGCCCGGGATCGACAGCCGGCCGCCGACCGCGGCAAAGATCACCATCTCGATCGACGCCACCACGCCGATGGCCCCCGGCGAGATCAGCCCCACCTGCAAGGTGAAGAACGCGCCGCCGATGGACGACAACACCGCCGCCACGCAGAACACGCAGGCCTTCACGTGCGCCGTGTCGTAGCCGGAGAAGCGCACGCGGTCCTCGCGGTCGCGGATGGCGATGAGGATCTTGCCCAGCCGGCTGCGCACGATCGCCAGCGCCGCCAGCATGGCCAGCGTCAGGGCCGCCGCCTCGATCAGGTACAGCACCAGCTTGCCGTCATCGCCGACGATGTCCCAGCCCAGCAGCGTGCGGAAATCGGTGATGCCGTTGGCGCCGCCGGTGTCGCCCTGCTGGCCGATGATGAGCACCGTCAGCGTCATGGCCAGCGCCAGCGTCACGATGGCGAAGTACACGCCGCTGACCCGCTTGCGGAAGATCGCCAGCGAGAACAGGTACGCCGCCAGCCCGGGCAAGGCCACGATCAGCAGCAGCGTCCAGCCCAGCGAATGGAACGGCAGCCACCAGACCGGCAGGCTGTCGACGCTGCTCCACACCATGAAATCGGGCAGGTCGGGCGCGGACGCCTCCAGCTTCAGGAACATGGCCATCATGTAGCCGCCCAGGCCGAAGAAGATGCCCTGCCCCAGGCTCAGCACGCCGCTGTAGCCCCAGGTCAGCACGATGCCGATGGCGACGAAGGCGAACGCCATGTACTTGCCGACCAGGTTGAGCCGGAACGGATCCAGCGTCAGCGGCAACACGGCCAGGATCAGCAGCGCCACCAGCGCCAGCGCGATCTCTTCGGTCCTGCGGTGCAATGCCTTCATCGCGTCATCCTCGCGTCTTGGTGGCGAACAGCCCGTTGGGGCGGAAGTACAGCACCACGATCACCAGCACCAGGATGGTGACCTTGGCCATCGAGCCGCTCATCAGGTATTCCAGCGTGGTCTGCGACTGCGCGATCGCCAGCCCAGAGAACGCCGTGCCCAGCAGGCTCTGCACGCCGCCGAACACCACCACGATGAAGGAATCGACGATGTACAGCTGCCCCGTGCCGGGGTTGGTCGAGCCGATCATGGTGAAGACGCAGCCCGCGATGCCGGCCAGGCCCGAGCCCAGCGCGAACGTCAGCGCGTCGACCCGCCGCGTGTTGATGCCGACGGCCCCCGCCATGGCGCGGTTCTGCGTCACCGCGCGCACCCGCAGGCCCCAGGCGCTGCGGTACAGCAGCAGGTAGACGCCGATCGCCACCAGCAGCGTCAGGCCCAGGATGAAGATGCGGTTCAGCGGAAACTGCAGGTCGGGCGTCGGCTCCCACGCCCCGCTCAGCCAAGACGCCAGCGGCACGCTGACCTCCTGCGCGCCGAAGATCGAGCGGTAGGCCTGCTGCAGGATCAGGCTCAGGCCCCAGGTCGCCAGCAGCGTGTCCAGCGGCCGGTTGTAGAACCAGCGGATGAAGCCGCGCTCCAGCAGGTAGCCGAATGCCGAAGTCACCAGGAACGCCAGCGGAATCGCCACGAACAGATAGATGTCCATCCACCCCGGCGCCCAGTGCTGGAACGCCACCGACACCAGGTAGGTGGTGTAGGCGCCCATGGCCATCAGTTCGCCGTGCGCCATGTTGATGACGCCCATCAGGCCGAACACCACGGCCAGGCCGATCGCCATCAGCAGCAGAATGCTGAACAGGCTGATCCCGTTGAAAAGCTGCATTGCGGCGATGTCGATGTCGATGTTCATGATCGCGTTCCATGTCGCGTTGCCACCGCCGGCGGCGCGGCCGCCGGCGTCCTGCGGGCCCGGCCTACAGCTTCGGGAAGGGATTGGGTTCGATCAGGTCGGCCGATTCCCACACCACGTCGAACTGGCCGTCGGGCCGCGCGCGGCCCACCCGCACCTTCTTCCAGACGTGGTGGTTCTTCTCGTGCACCCGCACCGTGCCCTCGGGCGCCTCCAGCGTCAGGCCGGCCGAGGCCGCGATGACCTTGTCGGGATCGAACGAACCGGCCTTCTCCACGCCCAGCTTCCACAGGTGGACGCTGTTGTAGGCCACCTCCATCGGGTCGCCGATGACGCGGTCCTGCCCGTATTTGGCCTTGAAGGCCTTGACGAATTTCTCGTTGGCCGGATTCTTCAGGCTCTGGAAATAGCCCATGCAGGCGTAGTAGCCGGCCGCGTTGTCCTTGCCGATGCCCTCGATCTCGTTCTCGGACACCACGGTGGACAGCAGCACCACGCGCGTGCCGTCCAGTCCGGCCGCGCGCAGCTGCTTGTAGAAGGCCACGTTGGAACCGCCCACCACCGTGCTGTAGATGCACTCCGGCTTGGCGGCCTTGATCTTGTTGATGATGGACGAGAACTCGGTGTGCCCGAGCGGCGCGTATTCCTCGCCCACCACCTTGGCGCCCATGTGCGCGATGGCCGGCTTGGCGATCTTGTTGCAGGTGCGCGGATAGATGTAGTCCGAGCCCACCAGAAAGAACGTCTTGCCCTTCTCGCGCGCCATCCACTCGACCGCCGCGATCACCGACTGCGTGGCCTCCTGCGACGGGTAGAACACGCGCGCATCCTGCTCCTGCCCTTCGTAGTAGGTCGGGTAGTACAACAGGCCCTTGCTGCGCGCCAGCACCGGCAGCAGCGCCTTGCGCGAGGCCGAGGTGTAGCAGCCGACGATGGCCGCCACCTTGTCGCGGTCCAGCAGCTTGCGCGCCTTCTCGGCGAACACGGCGTTCTCGCTGGCGCCGTCCTCGACCACCGGCTCGATCTTGCGGCCCATCACGCCGCCCGCGGCGTTGATCTCCTCGATCGCCAGTTTCTCGGCATCCACCAGCGACGCCTCGGCGATGGCGATGGTGCCCGACAGCGAATGCAGCAGGCCAAGTTTCACGGTGGCGTCCTGCGCGAACGCGGCGCGGGGCAATGCGGCCATCCCCGACGTGGCGCCCAGCAGGACCATGGAACCACTGTGCTGCAAAAAGCGGCGGCGGTTGTATGCGCTCATCGATACGCTCCTGTGCGTTTCCGAAGGCAAGCCTGCGGCCTGGCCGCCCGGGATTGGGCGGTCACCAGAGGCAGCCACATCACGACGACAACCGTCCGACCGTCATGCACCTTGCTTCGGGCAAAGCTCCGCCCACGGCGCGTCGTTGCGCCATTCGAAAGAAGACGATGTGCAAACGGAAAACGAAAAGGCCCGAGCCGGAAACTCCGGCTCGGGCCTTTTTGCCCCACGCCTGACTGGCAACACTGGCAGTCGGCGAAAATTGGAAGACGATCTTGCGTCTGGAAGGCATTCTGAAGAAGCGCACGGCCTCATGCCATGCGTATTTTCCCTTACCGGACGCGGCCTCGCGGCCGGACTAGGGCATACGGCGGATCACGCTGTTGGCGTACATCGGCCCCTGCACGTGGTGGCCGGTGACGACGTTGGTCTGGTAGCGCTGCACCACGCCTTCGAGCGATTGCGGATCGAGCAGCGCGCGCATCGTCGCGAAGCCGGCCGAGTCCACCCGCGCGGGCGCCTTGCCCTTGGGATAGAGACGGCGCTTGCCCTCGTCCATCGGCGCCTGCAGCACGCCGCCGCTGGCGATCAGGTCCAGCACCAGCTTGCCGTCGCGCAGCCGCGCCGAGCCGTGGGCGCCGAGTTCGGCGTCGTCCAGCAGCAGGCTGCCGGTCAGCGCGTAGTCGCCCGATGGCAGCGGCTGCACGTACAGCCGCAAGGTGTAGGGCGGTTCGCCGTTGCGGTCGTCCAGGGTCCAACGGTACTCGCCGGCGGCCCAGGCGGGCGCGGCTT
>NZ_CYTU01000048.1:0-40891 GCF_001299375.1 Achromobacter sp. 2789STDY5608621
GCGGGGGCCGGCGCCAGGCTCGGCGCGGCCAGCGACAGGGACAGGGCCAGGGGGGCAAGACGGCGCATCGGCGCTCCAACGGGCATGCGGGACGGGCGGAAAAGCGGGCCGGAACCCGCCGTCGGCAATGGTAGCAGTCTCGCGATCATCCAAAATCCGCGAAAAACCCCGATCCTGGCCGTAAATCGTTCTCATTGCTCGATTTCATGGTCGGGGGACGCAAGGCATGGAAACTCGTCCGCGCTGCGCCTATACTTGCTTGCATATCCTTGGAATTCGTAGGGCTTTTCCCCTGGACGGCCCCGCGGCTTCCCCCCATTCACCCGGAGAGGAGTGCTTCATGGTCAACATGAACCGCCGCCAGTTCTTCAAGGTGACCGGTACGACGCTGGCCGGCTCGAGCCTGGCATTGCTGGGGGTAGCCCCCGGCACGGCCATGGCCGAGGTGCGCCAGTACAAGCTTGCGCGCATGACGGAAACGCGCAACACCTGTCCCTACTGTTCGGTCGCCTGTGGTCTGCTGATGTATGGCCTGGGCGACGGCGCCAAGAACGCCCGCGCCAGCATCATGCACATCGAGGGCGACCCCGACCACCCCGTCAACCGCGGCACGCTCTGTCCCAAGGGCGCGGCCCTGATCGACTTCATCCACAGCCCCAACCGCCTGAAGTACCCGGAATACCGGGCGCCCGGTTCGGACAAGTGGGAGCGGATGTCGTGGGACGACGCCCTGACGCGCATCACCAAGCTCATGAAGGCCGACCGTGACGCCAACTTTGTCGAAAAGACCGACGACGGCAAGACGGTCAACCGGTGGCTGACCACCGGCATGCTGGCCGCCTCGGCAAGCAGCAACGAGGTGGGCTACATCACGCACAAGACTGTGCGCAGCATGGGGATGCTGGCGTTCGACAATCAAGCCCGTGTCTGACATGGCCCGACGGTGGCAGGTCTTGCCCCGACGTTTGGCCGTGGAGCGATGACGAACCATTGGGTCGACATCAAGAACGCGGACGTAGTACTGATCATGGGCGGCAATGCCGCCGAGGCCCACCCGTGCGGGTTCAAATGGGTCACGGAAGCGAAAGCCCATAACAAGGCGAAGCTGATCGTCGTGGATCCGCGCTTCACGCGCTCGGCATCCGTGGCGGACTTCTACGCGCCCATACGCACCGGCACCGACATCATCTTCCTGGGTGGCGTCATCAAGTACCTGTTGGATCACGACAAGATCCAGCACGAGTACGTGCGCAACTACACCGACTTTTCCTACATCGTGCGCGAGGACTTCGCGTTCGACGCGGGCCTGTACTCCGGCTACAACGCCGACAAGCGGACCTACGACAAGGCCAGCTGGGACTACGAGCGCGGCGACGACGGCTACGTCAAGACCGACCCGACGCTGGAGCATCCGCGTTCGGTCTACCAACTGCTCAAGAAGCACTACTCGCGCTATACCGAAGAGATGGTCGAACGCGTCTGCGGCACGCCGCGCGACAAGTTCCTGAAGGTCTGCGAGATGCTGGCGTCCACCGCCACCACCAATCGCGCCGCGACCATCCTGTACGCGCTGGGCTGGACGCAGCACTCGATCGGTTCGCAGATCATCCGCACCGGCGCCATGGTGCAGCTGCTGCTGGGCAACATCGGCATCGCCGGCGGCGGCATGAACGCGCTGCGCGGGCACTCGAACATCCAGGGCCTGACCGACCTGGGCCTGATGTCGAACCTGCTGCCCGGCTACATGACGCTGCCCAACGAGCCCGAGCAGGACTACGGCAAGTACATCGCCACGCGCGCGCTCAAGCCGCTGCGGCCCAACCAGCTCAGCTACTGGCAGAACTACAGCAAGTTCCACGTGAGCCTGATGAAGGCCTGGTGGGGCAAGGCCGCGACCGCCGAGAACAACTGGGCGTTCGACTACCTGCCCAAGCTCGACAAGCTCTACGACATGCTGCAGGTCTACGAGCTGATGAACCAGGGCAAGATGAACGGCTACCTGGCGCAGGGCTTCAACCCGCTGGCGGCCGCGCCCAACAAGGCCAAGCTGAACGCCGGTTTCGCCAAGCTCAAGTTCCTGGTCATCATGGACCCGCTGGTCACCGAGACCTCGGAATTCTGGCGCAATGCCGGCGAGGCCAACGACGTCGATCCCAAGCAGATCCAGACCGAGGTGTTCCGCCTGCCCACCACCTGTTTCGCCGAGGAAGACGGCGCGCTGGTGAACTCCGGGCGCTGGCTGCAATGGCACTGGAAGGGCGCCGAGCCGCCGGGCGAGGCCAAGAGCGACATCGAGATCATGTCGCTGATCTTCACGCGCCTGCGCAAGATGTACCAGGAAGAGGGCGGCAAGTACCCGGACCCCATCGTCAACCTGTCCTGGCCGTACTCCAACCCGCAAAGCCCGACCGCGGAAGAACTGGCCAAGGAATACTCGGGCAAGGCGCTGGTCGACCTGGTCGATCCCAAGGACGCGACCAAGGTCACGCGCAAGGGCGGCGAGCAGCTGGCCGGCTTCGCCGAGCTGCGCGACGACGGTTCCACCGCCAGCGGCTGCTGGATCTTCGCCGGCGCCTGGAGCCCGGCCGGCAACCTGATGGCGCGCCGCGACAACAGCGACCCGACCGGCATCGGCCAGACCCTGAACTGGGCCTGGGCCTGGCCGGCCAACCGCCGCATCCTGTACAACCGCGCGTCCTGTGACGTCTCGGGCAAGCCGTTCGATCCGCGCCGCAGCCTGATCTCGTGGAACGGCAAGGCCTGGGTCGGCGCCGACATCCCCGACTTCAAGGGCGATGAAAACCCCGACGGCGGCATGGGCCCGTTCATCATGAACCCCGAGGGCGTGGCGCGCTTCTTCGCGCGCGCCGGCATGGCCGAAGGGCCGTTCCCGGAACACTACGAGCCGTTCGAGACGCCGCTGGGCTACAACCCGCTGTATCCGAAGGCCAAGGGCGTCACCAGCAATCCGGCGGCGCGCGTGTTCAAGGACGACCTGGCGGCGATGGGCACGGTGGACAAGTTCCCCTACGTGGCCACCACCTACCGCCTGACCGAGCACTTCCACTACTGGACCAAGAACGTCCGCATCAACGCGATCCTGCAGCCCGAGCAGTTCGTCGAGATCGGCGAGGCCATGGCCAAGGAACTGGGCATCGCCAACGGTTCGCGCGTGAAGGTGTCGTCCAACCGCGGCTACATCAAGGCGGTGGCGCTGGTCACCAAGCGCCTGCGCGCGCTGACCATCGAGGGCAAGACCGTGCACCACGTGGGCATCCCGATCCACTGGGGCTTCGTCGGCCTGGCCAAGCCCGGCTTCCTGACCAACACCCTCACGCCATTCGTGGGCGACGGCAATTCCCAGACACCGGAATTCAAGTCGTTCCTGGTGCAGGTCGAGAAGATTTAGGAGAGCGCTCATGTCAATGCAATCCCTGGACATCAAACGGCGCTCGGCCACCACCACGCCGCCGCCCGGCATCCGCGAACCCATCACCGGGTCCGTGGCCAAGCTGATCGACGTCTCCAAGTGCATCGGCTGCAAGGCCTGCCAGAGCGCGTGCATGGAGTGGAACGACCTGCGCGACGAGATCGGCACCAACGTCGGCGTCTACGACAATCCGGCCGACCTGACCGAGCATTCCTGGACCGTCATGCGCTTCTCGGAATACGAGAACCCGCAGGGCGACCTGGAGTGGCTGATCCGCAAGGACGGCTGCATGCACTGCGAGGACCCGGGCTGCCTGAAGGCCTGTCCGTCGCCGGGCGCCATCATCCAGTACAACAACGGCATCGTGGATTTCCACGAAGAGAACTGCATCGGCTGCGGCTACTGCATCACCGGCTGCCCGTTCAACGTGCCGCGCATCTCCAAGAAGGACCACAAGGCGTACAAGTGCACCCTGTGTTCCGACCGCGTGGCCGTCGGCCAGGAGCCGGCCTGCGTCAAGTCCTGTCCCACCGGCGCCATCGTGTTCGGCACCAAGGACGACATGAAGCAGCACGCGGCCGAACGCATCGAGGACCTGAAGTCGCGCGGCTTCGAGCAGGCCGGCCTGTATGACCCGCAGGGCGTGGGCGGCACCCACGTGATGTACGTGCTGCATCACGCCGACCAGCCCGGGCTGTACCACGGGCTGCCGAAGGATCCGCAGATCAGCCCGATGGTGTCGCTGTGGAAGGGCATCGCCAAGCCGCTGGGCGTGGCCGCCATGGCGCTGACGGCGCTGGCCGGCTTCTTCCACTACGCCCGCGTCGGCCGCAACGAGGTCGACGAGGAAGACGAACGCCGTGCCGAAGAGGAGATCCGCCATGAGTGACGATCGCCATCACCGCCGGATCAAGCGCTATTCGCCCGGCGAGCGCACCAACCACTGGATCATCGCCTTCACCTTCATCCTGCTGGCGCTATCCGGGCTGGCGCTGTTCCACCCGTCGATGTTCTGGCTCACCAACCTGTTCGGCGGCGGTCCCTGGACCCGCATCCTGCATCCGTTCATCGGGCTGGTGATGTTCTTCTGCTTCGTGGTGTTCGCCGGCCACATGTGGCGCCACAACATGATGACCAAGGCCGACCGCCAGTGGCTGCGCCAGCTCAACGACGTGGTCGAGAACCGCGAAGAGAAGCTGCCCGAGGTTGGCAAGTACAACGCCGGCCAGAAGCTGCTGTTCTACGTGCTGATCCTGTGCATGCTGGGGCTGTTCGCCAGCGGCATCGTGATCTGGCGCGAGTTCTTCGCCTTCTACTTCCCGATCTGGGTGGTGCGCGCCGCCTCGGTGCTGCATGCCGTTTGTGCATTGGTGCTGATTTGCGCGATCATTGTGCATATTTATGCGGCGATCTGGGTCAAGGGCTCGCTCACGGCGATGCTGCGCGGCTACGTGACCGCGGGCTGGGCGTGGAAGCACCACCGCGCCTGGTTCCGGGAACAAATCGGCAAGCAGTCCACGACGAAATAGGCGGGTCCCGCCCGGCGGGCGCCACCTTGCGGTGGCGGCCAGGCCGGGCCGGCTCCGCCCGATCCCACCGCACGGCTGCCTCCCCTTTGCGGGGCGGCAGCCGTGTTTGTTTATCTGGAGACGCAATTGCAGCGAATTCTTCCGCGTGGCGAGATCGAGGCGCTCGATCACAACACCATTCCCCGCATCCAGCTGCCGGCGCGCGATTCGGTTTTCGCGACGCGCGCGGCGCGCCTGCGGCAGCTGGCCGTGGACAGCCCGGTGGCCGACTACCTGCTGCTGATGGCGCGGCTGGTCGACGCCCAGCACCATGCCCTGCGCGGCTGCAACGCGCCGCCCGCCTCGGAAGACCGCATCGCCCTGGCGCAGGCCCATGGCATGCCGCCGCTGCAGGCGGTGGGCTGGCCGCGCGACCCGTTGTGGCGCGACATCCTGCGCCAGCTGGTCGACGAGGTCGCCGGCGGCCAGGACGTGCCGGCCGAGGCCCTGGAAGTCTGCGCGGCGCTGCGCCGCGCGCTCGATGAAGACACCGAGTCGCTGGAAGACCTGGCCGAGGCGGTGCTGTCGGAACAGCATCGCGGCGTCGACGGCGCCGCCGCGCCGTTCGTCATGGCCGCGCTGCAGGTCTACTGGACCGACCTGGCCAGCCGCTTCGACGAAAAGCAGTTGCCGGTGGCCTCACCGTTCGGCGTCTGCCCGGTCTGCGCCAGCCTGCCGGTGGCCAGCGTGGTGCGGGTGGGCGGGCAGTTCGAGGGCTACCGCTACCTGTGCTGCAGCCTGTGCGCGACCCAGTGGCACATGGTGCGGGTCAAGTGCTCGCACTGCGAGGACGTCGAATCCGTGGCCTACCAGGCCATCGAGGGCCGCGCGCCCGCCATCAAGGCCGAGACCTGCGACCGCTGCCACACCTACCGCAAGATCTTCTACCAGGACAAGGACCTGCACGTGGAGCCGGTGGCCGACGACCTCGCCAGCCTGATGCTGGACGTGCTGGTGGGCGAGGCCGGCTATTCGCGCGCCAGCGGCAATCCGCTGCTGTGGCACGGCGCCGAGGAGGAATAGCCATGACCGGGCTCGCCGCCGCCGCCGACATCCCCGCGCTCGACCGGCTGCTGAACGCGCCGGCGCTGGCCGCGGCGCTCGACACCCATGGCCGCACGCAAGTGGTGGCGGCGTTGCGCCGGCACCTGGACGCCCTGCGTCAACGCGCCCTGGCGGGCGAACTGCCGCGCGCGGAACTGGCCGAGCGCGCCGTGGCCGCGGCCATCAACGGCGCCCTGGCGCGTGCCGCCGCGCCGCGCCTGCGCGCCGTCTACAACCTGACCGGCACCGTGCTGCACACCAACCTGGGGCGGGCGCTGCTGCCCGATGAAGCGGTGGCCTCGGTGCTGCGCGCGCTGACCACGCCGGCCAACCTGGAATTCGACCTCGACAGCGGCGGCCGCGGCGACCGCGACGACCTGATCGACGACCTGCTGTGCGAACTGACCGGGGCCGAGGCCGCCACGGTGGTCAACAACAACGCGGCCGCCGTGCTGCTGATGCTGAACGCGCTGGCCGACCGCCGCGAGGTGGTGGTGTCGCGCGGCGAGCTGGTCGAGATCGGCGGCGCCTTCCGCATCCCCGACATCATGAAGCGCGCCGGCGCCAAGCTGGTCGAGGTCGGCACCACCAACCGCACCCACGCCGCCGACTACGAGAACGCCATCGGCCCGCGCACCGCGATGCTGATGAAGGTCCATTGCAGCAACTACGCCGTCACCGGCTTCACCAAGAGCGTCAGCGTGGCCGAGGTGGCGGCGCTGGCGCATGCGCGCGGCCTGCCGGCCACGGTGGACCTGGGCAGCGGCACGCTGGTGGACCTGACCCAGTTCGGCCTGCCGCGCGAGGACACGGTGCGCGAGACCATCGCCGCCGGCGCCGACCTGGTGACCTTCAGCGGCGACAAGCTGCTGGGCGGCCCGCAGGCCGGCCTGCTGGTGGGGCGCGCCGACCTGATCCGCAAGATCAAGAAGAATCCGCTCAAGCGCGCGCTGCGCGTGGGCAAGCTGACGCTGGCGGCCCTGGAGCCGGTGCTGCAGCTGTACCGCGCGCCGGAATTCCTGGCGCAGCGTCTGACCACGCTGCGCCTGCTGACCCGGCCGCAGCGCGAGATCCAGCCGCAGGCCGAGCGCCTGCGCGGCGTGCTGGCGCAGGCCGCGGGCGCGGACTACGAGGTCGAAGCGGTGCCGATGTTCAGCCAGATCGGCAGCGGCGCCCTGCCGGTGGACCAGCTGCCCAGCTACGGGTTGGCGGTGCGCCACCGCGGCAAGGGCCGACCGGGGCGTTACCTGGACCGCCTGGAAACGCGTTTGCGCAATCTGCCGGTGCCGGTGATCGGCCGCATCGCCGATGACGCGCTGTGGCTCGATCTGCGCTGCCTGGAGGCGCGCGACGAAGCCGCCTTTACTGAACAACTCGCCGAAAGTCTCGCTGAACCACCCGCCGCGCCATCCGCGGCGCAACCCGCGGAGCCGCAGGCATGATCGTCGGCACCGCCGGCCATATCGACCATGGCAAGACCACGCTGGTGCGAGCGCTGACCGGCGTCGATACCGACCGCCTCAAGGAAGAGAAGGCGCGCGGCATTTCCATCGAGCTGGGCTACGCCTACACGCCGCTGCCCAATGGCGACGTGCTGGGTTTCATCGACGTGCCGGGCCACGAGAGGCTGGTGCACACCATGGCCGCCGGCGCCAGCGGCATCGACTTCGGCCTGCTGGTGGTGGCGGCCGATGACGGCGTCATGCCGCAGACGCGCGAGCACCTGGCGATCCTGGCGCTGCTGGGCGTGGCGCGCGGCGCCGTCGCCTTGACCAAGGTCGACCGCGCCGACGCGGACCGGTTGGCGGCGGTGCGCGCCGAGATCGCGGCGCTGGCGACCGATACCTTTCTTCAGGACGCCCCGCTGTTCGAGGTCTGCGCGGCGCGTCCCGGCGATGACGGCGTGGCGCGGCTCAAGCAGCATCTGGACGAGGCCGCGCAGGCGCTCGGCGCGCGCGACGGCGCCGGTCTGTTCCGGCTGGCGGTGGACCGCGTCTTCACGCTGGCCGGCCACGGCACGGTGGTGACGGGCACGGCGCATGGCGGCCGCGCCCGCGCCGGTGACGAGGACGCCGACCTGCGCCTGATGCCGGCGGGCGCGCGGGTGCGGGTGCGCAGCATCCACGCGCAGAACCAGCCCAGCGAAACCGGCGCGGCCGGGCAGCGTTGTGCGTTGAACCTGGCGGGCATCGACAAGGACGCCATCGCGCGCGGCGACTGGATCGCGGACGCGCGCTGTTTCCTGCCGTCGCGCCATGTCGACGTGGCGCTGACGCTGCTGCCCTCGGCCGACGCGCCCCTGCGGGCCTGGACGCCGCTGCATGTGCATGTCGGCGCGGCGCGCCATGTGGCGCATGCGGTGCCGCTGTCGGCCGACGCGCTGGCGCCGGGCCAGTCGGGCTGGGTGCAACTGGTGTTCGATGAGCCGGTGTGCGCGATGCCGGGCGACCGCTACATCGTGCGCAACGCGCAGGCCACGCGCACGGTCGGCGGCGGCCGGGTGCTCGATCCGAATGCGCCGGACCGCAAGCGGCGCGCGCCGGCGCGGATGCAGTGGCTGCAAGGCGTGGCCCGGATGCTGGATGGCGGCGGGTTGCAACCGCTGCTGGCGCAGGCCGCGCTGGGGCTGGACGAGACGACGCTGCAGCGCCTGACCGGCAAGCCGGTGCGCGACCTGGCGGCGCCCGAGGGGGCGACCTGGATCGAGCCGCGCGCGCCGCAGGGCGTGCGCACGCTGATCCTGGCCACGCACCAGGAAGCGCTGCGGGCGCGGGTGGAGCAGGCGCTGGCCACGTTCCACCAGGGCGCGCCGGACGAACCCGGGCCGGACGGCTCGCGCCTGCGCCGCATGGCCTTGCCGGCGGCGCCCGAGGCGCTGTGGCAGGGTCTGCTGGACGATCTGCGGCAGCAGGGCCGGGTGCTGCGCAACGGGCCGTGGCTGCATCTGCCGGGCCACACCGCCGCGCTGGCCGAGGCCGAGGCGCAGCTGGCGCGACGCCTGCTGCCGCTGCTGGCGGCGGGGGCCTACGATCCGCCTTGGGTGCGCGACCTGGCGCGGTCGCTGGCCGAGCCGGAAGAACGGGTGCGCCAGGTGCTGCGCAAGCTGCTGCGGCGCGGGGACGTGGCGCAAGTGGTGAAGGATCTGTTCTATCACCGCGAGCGGGTGGCGGAGCTGGTGGCGCTGGCGGTCGAGCTGGCCGGAAAGCCGGAAGGGCTGAACGCGGCGGCCTTCCGGGACGCCACGGGGCTGGGACGCAAACGGGCGATTCAGATCCTGGAGTTCTTCGATCGGACGGGGCTGACGCGGCGGGTGCGGGACACGCATGTGCTGCGCGCCGATAGCGCGTATCTCGGGGCGAGTCAGGCGGTATCATAGGCGGGTCTTTCTGGAAGGCATCCGTGTCCGGTGGCACGGCCGGGCTTCAAACCCGGTTGGGGGCGTCAGACGTTCCCAGGTAGGTTCGACTCCTGCTGCCTTCCGCCATTCTTACCCGTGATGGTCGTCCGGCTAAAAATAGGCGGACCGGTCTTGTATTGATGCGTTCGGCCCCCCCTGGCCCCGTAATCCGGCGTAGTTTACCGATCCACCCGCGCCTGTTGGACGATGGATCCAATATCGAAGACCAATGGCAAGACCCTGGTTCAAGGCGCGAGGATTCAAGCGCCTACGCATCACCGGATATGAACCACGTCGACCCCATTGCGCCACAGATCAGTCTGATCATCCCCGTTTACAACTGCGAGCGGTTTCTTCCCTACCAACTGGACGCGCTGCTGGGCGATGCCGCGATGAGCATGGAGGTGATTGCGGTCGATGACGGTTCCTCCGATGGTGGCATGGCGATCATGCAGGCCTACGCCGCCAGGGATGCCCGCCTGCGCATCATCAAACAGGCTCATCTCGGGCAGGGCGCCGCAAGGAATGCGGGCCTGCGGGTGGCGCGCGGCACCTGGATTGCCTTCGCCGATGCCGATGACGTGCTGCCCGTGGCGGATCTCGCGGCTTGGCATGAACAGGTCATCTCGCAGGATCTGGATGTGTTGATCGGAA
Source organism: Achromobacter sp. 2789STDY5608621 (assembly GCF_001299375.1). NCBI lineage: Bacteria > Pseudomonadati > Pseudomonadota > Betaproteobacteria > Burkholderiales > Alcaligenaceae > Achromobacter > Achromobacter sp. 2789STDY5608621. The sequence continues at coordinate 10,094 of NZ_CYTU01000048.1, forward strand.
ACGCGTATCGGTTCACGGACACGCCGCCTCCCGCTCCCCGTCCTCCCGTCCTGACACGCCAGCCCGTCGCCCGGACGATGACCGGCCAGGACTGGATCGCCCACTGTGTCGGCGTCGGCGAATGGCCGCATTACGTCTGCCTGCAACTGGTCAGGCGTGAACTCATCACCCGGCACCGGCTGGCGTTCGACCCCACGATATTCCACGAAGACATTCTCTGGACCGCCGACCTCGCCCTCGTCGCCAAGCGGATTGGCTTCGCGCCCGAACCCGTGTACGGCTATCGCCGCAACCCCGATTCGACAACGCTCTCGGCGTCACCCCAGGTCCGCCAGTGGCGCGGCATCAGCTACGTCCATATCATCGGCACCTTGCTTGCTGTCTCCTCAAGGCAAGAACTCGGCCGCAGGACGCGTATCTCGATCGCCCGCCACGTGCTGCATGAACTTCTGTGCTTCGTGAATCTGCTACGCAAGGACGTGGACAATCCGCAGATGCGGGCGCACCTCGCGCGCGCCATGCTCGATCTTCGCGCCTGGCCGCGGCTGGTTCGCCACGCGCGCGGTGTCGCCGATCTTCGACGCCTGCTCAAGGCGTATTGGCGGCTGCGACGAATGGCCCGGGCCGAAAGCTCAGTCGCCGCCGACGCGGCCGCCAGCCGGTAGCCAGAGCCTAAGCGCGCAGCATCCGGGTGACGACGCTGCTGACGTTCTCGGCTTTCCAGTCCAGGGCGCCCAGGTGCCAGTGGCGGATGCTGCCGCCGCGGTCGACGAGGTAGTTGGCGGGCAGGCCCACGGCGTCCCATTTCTTGGAGACGGTGCTGTTGCGGTCGTGCAGCACGGCGCCGGCGACGGGCCATTTGGCCAGGAAGGTGGTGATCTTGCCGAGGGCTTCGCCGACGTTGACGGCGATCAGGCGCAGGCCTTCTTCGCGGTGGCGCCGGGCCATGGCGGACATGAGGGGAATTTCGTCGCGGCAGGGATCGCACCAGGTGGCCCAGAAGCTGACGATGACGACGTTGCCGCGCCAGTTGGCAAGCTTCTGTTCGCGGCCGGAGAGGTCGGGCAGGACCAGGGGCGGGGTGGCGGCGGTCCAGGGGGCCCAGTCGGGGCCGGTGGCGAGCTTGAGGGCGCTGTCGCTGGCGGCGGCGCGGGCCCAGGCGGGCAGCGCCGCCAGCGACAGGGCGGATTGCAGCAGTTGGCGGCGGCTGGGCATGGCGCGGCCGGTTCAGGTGGACAGGGGGCGGGCGGTCAGGGTGTAGCGGAAGCGGTCGGGGTCGAGGCTGTCCAGGCGGCCGTCGGCGGTTTCGCCGTTGGGGTACATCAGGAACGGCACGGGGCCGTGGGCGGAGCCGGGCAGGGCGACGTCGTGGCCGTGGTTGTAGGCGACCCAGTTCATTTCCCAGGCGCCGAACAGCATGACGCGGGCGCTGCGCACGCGGGCGTCGGTGGCGGGCAGGTCGCCGGGCGGTTCTTCCAGCATGACCTTGCGCACGTCGGCCGGGTCCACCGGGATCCAGCCATAGCCGTCGGCGTAGAACTCGGCGCGGCAATGCTGCGCGCGGGTGACGTCGCCGGCCTTGCCCAGGCTCTTGTAGCCGAGCTGCGAGTCGGCCACGCGCAGGCCGTAGGCGTCGCGGGCGGGGATGCCGGAGGCCCGCGCCAGCGCGACGAACAGCGCGTTGATGTCGGCGCACTTGCCGTTCAGGTCGTTGGCGGTGAGCATGTAGCGCACGTCGCCGGTGCCGCAGCCGCGGGTGGAGGCGGTGCGGCAGGTGTTGTCGACCACCCAGTCATAGATCGCCCGGGCCCGCGCCAGCGTGCCCTGGTGGCCCTGGGTGATGCGGTCGGCGGTGGCCTTGACGATGCCGTCGGTGGGCAGCAGCTCGGTGGGCTGGATGAATTCGCGCAGGGTGGCGGCGCTTTCGCGCGGGGCGCCGGGGGGCGGCTGGGTCAGGTCGACGCGGCGGTTGCGGGTCTGGAAGCGGCTGGTCACGGTGACCTCGCGCGGCGCCTGGGCGTCGGGCCATTGCACCGCCAGCATGCGCACGTCGTAGCCGGGGGCCTGCGCCAGCTGCGCGCTGCCGCCGCCGCTGACCAGCCAGGCGCTTTGCGCGCCGCGCTGGTAGGACGTGTCGGCGGCATAGGGCAGGGGGATCCAGAGGCGCGGATGGGCGCCGGGGTCGAGCACCTGGATGTGGGTGGTCAGTTCGAAGCCGCGCCAGTCGGCGCTGACGGGCGCCTGCTCGGCGCGCGCGGCCAGGGGCAAGGCCGCCTGGGCGGCGCACAGGGCGCCCGAGAAACGGAGGAAGTGTCGGCGATCCATAAAGCCCTCACGCACGGTGAAGTTTGGCTGTCGGTGCGCCCGGTGGCGGGCGGCCGTCCGTTGCTGCCTGCTGCCAGATCATCATAGGGCCATTCGGGGGCGCGATGCTATCCTTTTCCCATCACCTACGGAGAGACTGACATGACCCAGGATGCTGCGTCCGCGGCGGTGCCGCGCTTGACCTCGCTGTCCCATGGCGGCGGCTGTGGCTGCAAGATCGCGCCCGGCGTGCTGTCGCAATTGCTGGCGCGTTTCGGGCCGGCCGCCAGCTACCCCAACCTGCTGGTGGGCACCGAGACGGCCGACGATGCCGCCGTCTACCGGCTCAACGACGAGCAGGCCCTGATCGCGACCACCGACTTCTTCATGCCGATCGTCGACGATCCCTACGACTTCGGCCGCATCGCGGCCACCAACGCGCTGTCCGACGTGTACGCCATGGGCGGCACGCCGATCATGGCGCTGGCGATTGTCGGCATGCCCATCAATGTGCTGCCGCACGGCGTCATCGCCGACATCCTGCGCGGCGGCGAATCGGTCTGCAAGGACGCCGGCATTCCGGTGGCCGGCGGCCACAGCATCGATTCGGTCGAGCCGATCTACGGCCTGGCGGCGATGGGGCTGGTGCATCCGGACCGCATCAAGCGCAACGCCGACGCCCGCGCCGGTGACGTACTGGTGCTGGGCAAGGGCCTGGGCGTGGGCATCCTGTCGGCGGCGCTCAAGAAGAACCGCCTGAACGCGGACGGCTACCGCGTGATGATCGAGACGACCACGCGCCTGAACCGGCCGGGCGCGGCCCTGGCGGCGCTGGACGGCGTGCACGCCATCACCGACGTCACCGGCTTCGGCCTGCTGGGCCACACGCTGGAGATGGCGCGCGGCGCGGGGCTGACCGCGACCCTGCGGCGCGAGGCCCTGCCGTGGCTGCCGGGCGTGCAGGCCTTTGCCGCCGATGGCGTGATCACCGGCGCGTCGGGCCGCAATTGGGCCTCGTATGGCGAATCGGTGCGGCTGGCGGCCGGCGTGACCGACGTCGAACGGGCTTTGCTGACCGATCCGCAGACTTCCGGCGGCCTGCTGGTGGCGTGCGCGCCGCAAGCGGCGCAGGCGGTGCTGGATCTGTTCCGCGAACAGGGTTTCGCCGATGCCGCGGTGGTCGGCGAGATGACGGCGGGCGACGCGCTGGTGCGGGTCGACTAGCGCGCATCGCGACGGCGCGGCCGGGCGTGCCGGGCCGCGCCGCGGCTCAGGGCCGCTCCGGGCGCGATGGCAGCTGGTGCTGCACCTGGTAGTTGATCTGCCATTGCAGCAGCGGGCCGTAGGCGTCGAGCCGGGCCTGTTCGGCCGCCTGGGCCGGCGTGGCGTCGCGTTCGGCCGCCAGCGCCAGGCCGGCGCCATCGGCCCAGGGCAGGATGCGGCCGGGACGGTCGCGCAGGTAGGCGCCGTCGCGCGTGATCAGCAGGCGCGGATTGTTGAAGCCGAAGCACCATTGCGGGTCGGGCCGGGCCGCCAGCAGGTCGCAGCCGCTGCGGAAATAGGGCGTGTCCGGCAGGCTCAGCTGATACAGCGTCGGCAGGATGTCCTTGTGGCTGCCGGGGCGGGCGGGATCGTAGGTCGACTGCCCGCGGTAGGCGCGCGGCACATACAGGTAGAACGGCACGGCGCGCGCCAGCACGGCATCGCTGTCGAGCGCGTAGTCGACGCCCAGGATGTTGTGGTCGCCGGTGACGGCGACGATGGTGTTGGCGCCGTTGGGCGAGGCCTTCAGGCCGGTCAGGAAACGGCCCAGCTGATCGTTGGCGTAGCGCAGCGTGTCGAAGGCCTCGTCCAGGCCGGTCCAGCCGGCGTAGTAGGGCAGCCGTTCGATGTCGTCCAGGTCGAGGCCGCCGCGTTGGCCGCCCTCGGGCAGCAGGAAGGGCGGATGATGGGTGGTGGACAGGGCCATGACGAGCAGGCGCTCGCCATCGCGGTCGGCCCGCGCCAGCCGCTCGCCGATATAGCGGAACATGTATTCGTCCGGCACGCCCCAGACCCCGGGCTGCGCCTCGGGGTAGCGCTGCCGCAGCGCCAGCTGGTCGACGAATTCCTGCGCGCCCAGGTGGCTGGCGAAGCGGCCCAGGTTGCGCCAGGTGGCCGTGCCCGAGGTGACGAACACCACGCGGTAGCCGCGCGCCAGGAACGGCGCGAAGGCATTGCTGGCGAAGGTGGCGTTGGCCGCCGACGACTGGCTCGTGGCCGGCATCGGGCTGCGCACCAGCAGGCGGCTGAGGGTGTCGATGGTGCCGTTGCCCTCGGACAGGAAGCGGTCGAAGCGCCAGTCCTCGCGCCAGTGCGGCCGCAGCGCGCCCAGCAGGTCGCGGCCGGGGCGGTCGTACATGTTCATGTGATGCCCCATGCTCTCCATCACCTGCAGCACCACGTGCGGCGGCCGCTCGCGCGCCTGCGGGTTGGCGCCGGTCGTGGCCATGAAGGGCTGCAGGCCCTGGCCCGGCCGTCCCAGGAAGCGCTGGTAGAGCTGCGCGCCTTCGTCGTCGGCGACGCTCGTGAAGCGCTTGTCGTTGTCGCGTTCGGACAGCGCCCAGAAGAAGGCCGAAATGCCGTTGGGCGCGATGTCGTTGAGCAATCGCAGCGAGGAAATGCCGGTGTCGTCCTTGTTGAGCGGGAAGGCGCCGAGCGAGCCGCGGCAGGCCAGCACGGTCACGCCCAGGATCAGCAGCATCCGCAAGGCGCTGGGCGCCAGCGGCCGCCGCGCCAGCCGCGCGCGCAGCACCCGGGCGCGCCAACGGCACGCCAGCCAGCGGGTGGCGGCCAGCACCGCCGCCAGCAGCGCCAGTGTGCGCAGCACCGGATAGCCGTGCCACAGCGTCGCCGCGATGGCGCGGGTATCGTCGTCGATCAGGCCGAACACGAAGATGTCGATCGAGCGCGAGAAGGTGGCGAAGTAGCACACGCTCACCACCGTGCTGGCGGCGAACAGCGTCGCCAGTACGGCGCCCAGGTAGGGCAGGCAGCGCAGCCACAGCGCCTGCGCCGCCGGGCGCGCGGCCAGCAGCAGGGCGGCCAGCAGCGGCGCCGAGAATGCGATGGCCGCGACCTTGATGTCGAACAGCAGGCCGATCGCCAGGGTGCGGTTGATGTCCTGCGGCAGCGCCGCGTAGGCGCCCGGCGGCGCATAGGCCGCCAGCAGGTAGGCGCGGCCGGCGCCTTGCGCCAGCACCGACACCAGCCACGGCGCCAGCAGGATCAGGAAGGAACGCTGGAAGTTGATGAACCAGGCTTGCCAGGCGTCCGCGGAACGGAAGCGCTTCATCTGCGTCATGAAAGAAATGCGGGGCGTTGCCGGAAAACGGCGGCAACAGGCCGCGCCCGCGGTCGGGACGGCGGGTACGGGGTTCATTCGCAGGGGAGCTCGGCGCCGTGCGGGGATGCAGGCGGCAATCTACAGGAGGGGCAACGCGAATCTATGAAGGTTTGTATAGAACTTGTAGCGGGCTGCCCAGGCCATCGGCCGGTGCGTCGGTCTGAAAAGGCCTGCGTGTCGGCCGGCGCCCGGCATTTGCAGGGCCTATTCCGGCGCCAGCAGGCTCGCCGTGGTCGCGGCCTGCTGCACCAGCCAGCGCGTCACGATCTCGGCGTCGGGCGTGCTGCGGCGGGCATTGCGCACCAGCCAGTAGGCATGTTCGGTGGCATCGGCGGGCTGGCCGCCGACCGTGGCCAGGCGGTGATCGGCCAGCATCGGCGCGATCAGCGCCAGCCGCCCCAGCGCGATGCCGTGGCCGGCCAGGGCCGCGTGCACGATCTGGTCGTACTGGTTGAAGCGCAGCATGCCCTTGGGCCGCACGCGGCCCTGGCCGCGCGCGTTGAGCCATTCGGACCACTGCAGCCAGGGGCGGGTGGGGTCGTCGAACTCCAGCAGCACGTGGCGCTGCAGCTCGCGCGCGTCCAGGGCGCGGGCCTTGAGCGAGGGATGCGCCACCGGCACCACCGATTCGCCGAACAGCCAGACCGCGCCGTCCGGCACCGTGTCGCGCAGGCTGTAGCGGATGGCGATGTCGACGCTCTCGCGGTCGATGTCGATGACGCGGTTGTCGGCCGCGACGCGCACGTCGATGTGGGGATAGGCGGCCTGGAAGTCGCCCAGCCGCGGCAGCAGCCAGAGCGAGGCCACGCCGATGGTGGTGGTGACGGTGACCGGGGTGCGGCGCTCCGGCGCGCGCAACTGCTCGGTTAGGTCGCCCAGCTGGCTGAGCCACGCGTCCGCCATGCGGAACAGCTGCGCGCCTTCGGACGTGAACGAGACGCTGCGAAAGCCCCGCAGCAGCAGCGGCACGCCCAGGTGCGCTTCCAGCGCCCGGATCTGCCGGCTGACGGCCGATTGCGTCACGTGCAGGTCCTGCGCCGCCAGCGTGATGCTCATGCGCCGGCCCACGGCGACGAAGCCTCGGACCAGATCAAGCGGGGGAAGTTTGGCCAGCGGGTATGACATTCGTGAAACTCATGCGTAGGCGGCGGAAATGTCGCTTGTGCAATATAACGCCTGCGGCGTCCAATATGACTCGGACGACGGGTGAAGCGAAGGCGATTCGGCCAGGCCCGCCGCGAGGGCCGCCGCCGCGGCCGGGAGCGCAGCCATGATTCAGCTTTGTTGCACTGCGGGAATGTCATTCCGTTTGCCCCGGGGTTCGACTATGCTGCTCAGGCGCGCCGCGGGTCTGCGCATCGTGTGCCGCGCCGGCGCTGTCTGGATATCCGAATACCGCCGCGCCGACGACAGCGTGCTGCAGGCAGGCGATTCCGTCATCGTGGCCAGCAATCGCGACGTCGTCCTGAGCGGCCTGCCGGATGGGCAGGTCGCCCTGGTTTCCCAGGTCCCCCAGCCGTTGGAGCTTGTGTCATGAATGCGCCCCTGTCCGCCCCGCCCCGCCTCGAGATGTGGTTCGATTTCGCCAGCCCCTACAGCTATCTGGCGATCGAGCGTATCGGCGAGCTGGCGGCGCGGGCGGAGGTACGGGTCGACCTGCGGCCGTTCCTGCTGGGGCCGATCTTCCAGGCCCAGGGCTGGAACGACACGCCATTCCGCCTGTTTCCCGGCAAGGGCGCCTACATGATGCGCGACATCGCGCGCCTGGCCGAAAAGTACGGCGTGCCCTACAACCGGCCGCGCCTGTTCCCGCGCATGAGCGTGCTGCCGGCGCGCATCGCGCTGCTGGGCGAGGACGAACCGTGGGGCCGTGATTTCTGCCTGGCGGTGTTCCGCGCCAATTTCCAGCGCGACGAGGACATCCAGGCCGAGGACGTGGTGCACGCGCTGCTGACCGGGCTGTCGCTGGACGCCGACGCGCTGATCGCGCGCGGCAAGTCGGAAGCCGCCAAGGAGGCGCTGCGCCGCCGCGTCGACGAGGCCCGTCACCTGGGCCTGTTCGGGGCGCCGACCTTCCTGGTGGACGGCGAGATGTTCTGGGGCAACGACCGCCTCGAGGACGCGCTCGAATGGACCCGCCGCGCGCCCGTCAGCGCCTGGGCCGCCGCGGCCGGCTGACGCTGCCGGTTTCAGGTCCGTCTTGCCATCGCCGCCGCCGCGCGGCCACCTTGCAGATTTCTTCCGTCAACGCTTTATCCGCAATGAAAAACAGCAGCAGTCCGCTACGTGGCGCACCCATGCCGGGTGGCCGTTCGTTCACGCAATTTCGCGCCGCGCGCATCCGCCGCGTGTCGTTCCAGTGCCAACAACAGGAGGCCTGTGGCGCCGAGCCGGCAGGCAAGGGCGGCGGGCCGCGGCGTTCCTGACGCGCCGCGTCCGCCGGGCCGCCCCGGGCGCCGGCTTCAACCGCGCGTGACCGGGGCCACGTTGGCCCACTCCTCGTCCGAATACAGGCGCGAGCGCAGCAGGAAGCGCTTGCCCTCGGCGCTGTCGAGCGAGAACGCGCCGCCGCGTCCGGGCACCGCGTCGATGATGAGTTGGGTGTGCTCCCAGTAGGCGAACTGGTCTTCGCCCATGTAGAACGGGCAGCCCTCCAGTTCGCCGAGCAGCACGTCCGAGCCGCCCACCATGAATTCGCCCAGGGCGTAGCACATGGGCGAGCTGCCATCGCAGCAGCCGCCCGACTGATGGAACATCAGCGCGCCGTGCTTGGCGCGCAGGGTGTCGATCAGTTCGCGGGCCGCGTCGGTGGCCACCACGCGCGCAGTGATCTCAGGCATGACCAGCCTCCCATGGCCCGCGCCGGGTGCCGGCCCGGCGCGGGCCCTCGACGCGTCAGAAGAAGCCCAGCTTCTTGGGCGAGTAGCTCACCAGCAGGTTCTTGGTCTGCTGGTAGTGGTTGAGCATCATCTTGTGGTTCTCGCGGCCGATGCCCGACTGCTTGTAGCCGCCGAACGCGGCGTGCGCCGGATAGGCGTGGTAGCAGTTGGTCCAGACCCGGCCGGCCTTGATGGCGCGGCCCATGCGATAGCACGTGTTGGCGTCGCGCGACCAGACCCCCGCGCCCAGGCCGTAGAGCGTGTCGTTGGCCAGCGCCAGCGCGTCGTCGGCGTCCTTGAACGTGGTCACCGCCACCACCGGCCCGAAGATCTCTTCCTGGAACACCCGCATCTTGTTGTGGCCCTTGAAGACGGTGGGCTGCACGTAGTAGCCGCCTTCGAGCGCGCCCTGCATCCTGGCGCGCTCGCCGCCGGCCAGCACCGCGGCGCCTTCCTGCTTGCCGATGTCCAGGTACGACAGGATCTTCTCCAGCTGTTCGGTGGAGGCCTGCGCGCCCAGCATGGTGTCGGCGTCCAGCGGGTTGCCCTGCTTGATCTCGGCCACGCGCTTGAGCGCGCGCTCCATGAACTTGTCGTACAGCGATTCCTGGATCAGCGCGCGGCTGGGGCAGGTGCAGACCTCGCCCTGGTTCAGCGCGAACATGACGAAGCCCTCGACCGCCTTGTCGAGGAAGTCGTCGTCCTGCGCGGCCACGTCGGCAAAGAAGATGTTGGGCGACTTGCCGCCCAGCTCCAGCGTCACCGGGATGATGTTCTGCGACGCGTACTGCATGATCAGGCGGCCGGTGGTGGTCTCGCCGGTGAAGGCGATCTTGGCGATGCGCTTGCTCGAGGCCAGCGGCTTGCCGGCTTCCAGGCCGAAGCCGGTGACCACGTTGACCACGCCCGGGGGCAACAGGTCGCCGATCAGTTCCATCAGCAGCAGGATGCCCAGCGGCGTCTGCTCGGCCGGCTTGAGCACCACGCAGTTGCCCGCCGCCAGCGCCGGCGCCAGCTTCCAGGCGGCCATCAGGATGGGGAAGTTCCACGGGATGATCTGGCCGACCACGCCCAGCGGCTCGTTGAAATGGTAGGCCACGGTGTCGTGGTCGATCTCGGACAGCCCGCCTTCCTGGCTGCGGATGCACGAGGCGAAGTAGCGGAAGTGGTCGATCGCCAGCGGGATGTCGGCGGCGCGGGCCTCGCGGATCGGCTTGCCATTGTCCCAGGTCTCGGCGGTGGCCAGGCGTTCCAGGTTGGCTTCCATGACGTCGGCGATGCGCATCAGGATCTGCGCGCGTTGTGCCGCCGGGGTCGCACCCCATTTGGGCGCGGCGCGGTGCGCCGCATCCAGCGCCAGGTCGATGTCGCGCTCCTTCGAGCGGGCATTGCGGCTCAGCACCTGGCCGGTGACCGGCGTGACGTTGTCGAAGTATTCGCCATCGGCGGGCTTCTGCCATTTGCCGTCGATGAAGTTGTCGTACTGCGTCCTGAGGTCCAGGCGCGTGCCATAGGATTCGGGGGTGACGCGGGTCGCGATGTCCATGCTTGTCTCCGGTATTGTGGGAATGACGGCAGTCGGGTGCCTGCTTCTCCTGAAGCAAATCGCGTGCCATCGGGGGGTTATCCGCTGGACAAGCGCGCGTGCCGCGTGCGAAAGTAGATTTCCACGCGCCGGCAAAGGGCGTGGGCGGCGCATTGCCGCCCCAGGGTGTCGCGTTTCGCGACAGTGTCGCGGAACAGGTGTCGCAGAACACCGTCCAAGGAGACATGCATGGCCAGTCAATCCCGTCGGCAATCGCTGACGCAAGCGCGCCAGCTGTTCAACCAGCAGGGCGTCGTGCCCGGCGGGCTGGTCGCCGAGCCCATCCTGCGGTCCTGGCGCCGTTGCGCCGATCTGGGCTTCGACATGCGCGGCGCGCGCCGCGCCGAGCCCATGACGGCCGGCGAGCTGCGCGAGGCGCGTGAACGCAACGAGGCGCTGCGGCGCCTGTCCGAACCGGCCATGTCGCTCCTGCGGCGCGAAGGCGGCAGCGACGGGCTGGTGATCCTGTCCGATGCGCAGGGCCTGGTGCTCGACAGCGACGGCGACATCGATTTCGCGCAGCGCGCCTCGCGCGTGGCGCTCATGCCCGGCGCCCCGTGGGACGAGGCCGCCGCCGGCACCAACGCCATCGGCACCGCGCTGGTGGAAGGCCGGCCCATCGTCGTCGACGGCGCCGAACACTATTTCGAACCCAACCGCATCCTGACCTGCGCCGCCGTGCCCATCACCGACAGCGAAGGGCGCATGCTGGGCGTGCTGGACCTGTCGAGCCCGGCGCGCGCGATCCGTCCCGACGTGCTGGCGCTGGTGCGCGCGGCGGTCGACCTGATCGAGCATCAGCTGTTCGACGCGGCGCACGAGCCGTGCGCGGTGCTGCGCTTGCACGCCGACCGCTCGGGCCTGGGCACGCCCGGCGAGGCCCTGCTGGCCTTCCAGGGCGACCTGCTGGTGGGCGCCAACCGCCGCGCCTTGCAGATGCTGGGGCTGGCGCCCACGGCGCTGGGCGTGTATCGCTACGGCGACCTGTTCGATGGCGACCTCGACCACAGCCCCGATGCGGCCGGCCGGGTGCATGCGCGTTCCGGCGCGATCTATCACGCGCGCCTGCGCCTGCCGCGCGCCCGTGCGCCGCTGACGCCGCTGGCGCCGCAACCGACCCTGCGCCTGCCCGCGGCATCGCCGCCGCCGGCGCCCGTGGCGCGTGGCGGCCTGGCCAGCTTCGATGCCGCCACCCTGGGCGCGTTGGCGCGCGCGGTGCACCTGTCGGACGCGGGCGTCTCGATCCTGCTGCAGGGCGAGACCGGCGCGGGCAAGGAGATCTTCGCGCGCCAGCTGCATGCGCGCAGCCGGCGCGCGGCCGGCCCGTTCGTGGCGGTCAATTGCGCGGCGCTGCCCGAGAGCCTGATCGAGTCCGAGCTGTTCGGGTACGAGGACGGCGCCTTCACCGGCGCGCGCCGCCAGGGCAGCAAGGGGCTGCTGCGGCAGGCGCATGGCGGCGTGCTGTTCCTGGATGAGATCGGCGACATGCCGCTGGCGCTGCAGTCGCGCCTGCTGCGGGTGCTGCAGTCACGCGAGGTATCGCCGCTGGGGGCGGCGCGGCCGGTGCCGGTGGACTTCACGCTGGTGTGCGCGACGCATCGCGCGCTGGCGCACGATGGCCCCGATGCGCCGGTGCGCGCCGACCTGTATTTCCGCATTGCCGAATACACGGTGACGCTGGCGCCGCTGCGCGCCCGCGCCGACCTGCGCGAGCTGCTGCGCTCGCTATGGGCTGCGCAGGGCGCGGGGCCGGTGCTGCCGACCGAGATCGAGGACACGCTGGCGCATTACGCCTGGCCCGGCAATTACCGGCAGCTGGCCGCGGTGCTGCGCACGCTGCACGTGCTGGCGGGGGCCGCGGGCGTGGTCGATCGCGAGATGTTGCCGGCTGACCTCCGCGGCCAGCCGGCCGAGACGCCCGCGGCGGCGGCGGGCACGACCAATCTGCAAGCCATGGCCGACGACGCGATCCGCGCCGCGCTGGCCGCGCATGCGGGCAACGTCAGCGCCGCGGCGCGCGCGCTCGGCGTGCATCGCAGCACGCTGTACCGGCGCGCGGCGGCGCTCGGCCTGGCGCGGCCGCGCTGAGCGCGCGAACGCCCGCCCGGCGCGGCCGGAACCGGCCGCGTCGCCGGACGCGCGTTGCGTGAGAAGGGGAAGGGCGCGGCGCCGGCTCAGCCGACCACGCGCGCCAGTTCGGCGCCCGGGTCCGCGGCGCGCATGAAGGCCTCGCCCACCAGGAAGGCGTCGACCTTGTGCTCGCGCATCAGCTTCACGTCTTCCGGCTTGAGGATGCCGCTTTCGGTGACCACGCGCTTGCCGGCGGGAATGCGCGGCAGCAGGTCCAGCGTGGTCCGCAGGCTGGTCTCGAAGGTGCGCAGGTTGCGGTTGTTGATGCCCAGCAGCGGCGTCTTGAGCGTCAGCGCGATGTCCAGTTCCTGGGCGTCGTGCACTTCCACCAGCACGTCCATGCCCAGCTCCATCGCCAGCGTTTCCATCTCGCGCAGTTGCGTGGGCGTGAGCGCGGCGACGATCAGCAGCACGCAGTCGGCGCCCATCGCGCGGGCGGCGATGATCTGGTACGGATCGATCACGAAGTCCTTGCGCAGCACCGGCAGCGAGCACGCGGCGCGCGCCTGGCGCAGGTGGTCGTGCGAGCCCTGGAAGAACTGCACGTCGGTCAGCACCGACAGGCAGGCCGCGCCGTGCACGGCATACGAGGCCGCGATTTCAGCCGGTTGAAAGGTCTCGCGCAGCACGCCCTTGGACGGCGACGCTTTCTTGATTTCGGCGATCACGCCGGCCTTGCCCTGCGAGATCTTGTCTTCGATGGCCTGGGCGAAGCCGCGCACGTCCTGGCGCGCCTGCGCCTCGCGCAGGACTTCGGCTTCGCTGCGCATCTGGCGCGCGGCGGCGACTTCCTCGACCTTGACGGCGAGGATCTTCGCGAGAATATCGTTCATTTCTGGAATTTCCGGGTATATGCGCAGAAATCTTCCAGCTTGGCTCGCGCCGCGCCGGTGGAAATCAGTTCAAATGCTAGCGCTAACGCTGCGGGAATGGAATCGGCTTTATTGCCTGCGTAGATGGCGAGACCCGCATTCAGCGCGACAATGTCGCGGGCGGTGCCCTCGACATTGTCCAGCGCCTCTATGACAAGCTCGCGCGACTGTTCGCGATTGGACACCTTGATGCTGCGATTGGACATCATGGATAGCCCGTAGTCCTCGGGGTGGATCTCGTATTCGCTGACCTTGCCGTCCTTGAGCTCGCCCACCAGGGTGGCGCCGCCCAGCGAGGCTTCGTCCATGCCGTCCTTGCCGTGCACCACCAGCACGTGGCGCGAGCCCAGGCGTTCCAGCACGCGCACCTGGATGCCCACCAGGTCGGGGTGGAACACGCCCATCAGCTGGTTGGCGGCGCCGGCCGGGTTGGTCAGCGGGCCGAGGATGTTGAAGATGGTGCGCACGGCCAGTTCCTTGCGGACCGCGGCCACGTTCTTCATGGCGCCGTGATGGGCCGGCGCGAACATGAAGCCGATGCCGGTGGCCTGGATGCACTCGGCCACCTGTTCGGGCGTCAGCACCAGGTTGGCGCCCAGCGCTTCGAGCACGTCGGCGCTGCCGCTCGACGAGGACGCGCTGCGGTTGCCGTGCTTGGCGATCGGCACGCCGGCCGCCGCCGCCACGAACATGGCGGTGGTGGAGATGTTGAAGGTGTGGCTGCCGTCGCCGCCGGTGCCGCACATGTCGAGCAGGTCTTCGGGGTTGGGCGTCACCACCGGCGTGGCGAATTCGCGCATGACCTGCGCGGCCGCGGTGATTTCACCAACCGTTTCCTTTTTCACGCGCAGGCCCATCAGCAGCGCGCTGGCGATCTGCGGCGACATTTCGCCGCGCATCAGCATGCGCATCAGGTGCAGCATTTCGTCGTGGAAAATTTCGCGGTGCTCGATACAGCGCGTCAGCGCTTCGGAGGGGGAGATCGTCACGGTGCGTCCTTCTTAGGCGAGGTTCAGGAAATTGCGCAGCAGGGCGTGGCCGTGTTCGCTGAGCACGGATTCGGGGTGGAACTGCACGCCGTACAGGGGCAGCGTCTTGTGGCGCACGCCCATGATGTCGCCGTCTGGCGCCGTGGCCGTCACGGCCAGGCACTCGGGCAGCGTCGCCGGGTCGATGGTCAGCGAGTTGTAGCGGATGACAGTGTACGGCGTCGGCAGGTCGGTGAAGATGTCCGTCCCGGTATGCGAGATCTGGACGGTCTTGCCGTGCATGATCTGCTGGGCGCGGACGATGTCGCCGCCATAGGCGGCGCCGATGGCCTGGTGGCCCAGGCACACGCCCAGGATCGGCTTTTTGCCGGCGAAGGCCTGGATGACGGGCACCGAGATGCCGGCCTCGGCCGGCGAGCACGGGCCGGGCGACACGCAGATGCGGTCGGGGTTGAGCGCGGCGATCTCTTCCAGGGTGATCTGGTCGTTGCGCGCCACGCGCACGTCCTCGCCCAGTTCACCGAAATACTGGACCAGGTTGTAGGTAAACGAGTCGTAGTTGTCGATCATCAACAGCATTTTTTTCTCCAGGCGGGCCGATTTGCGGCCCGGGGCGGTCATGGGGGCGGCGGGCGTCTCAGATGGGCTCGTCCAGGCCGTGCTGGACCTGCTCGGCGGCGCGCAGCACGGCGCGGGCCTTGGCCTCGGTCTCGGCCCATTCGGCTTCGGGGTTGGAGTCGGCGACGATGCCGGCGGCGGCCTGCACGTACAGCGTGCCGTCCTTGATGACACCCGTGCGGATGGCGATGGCCACGTCCATTTCGCCGCCGTAGCTGAGGTAGCCGGCCGCGCCGCCGTAGATGCCGCGGCGCACGGGCTCGAGCTCGTCGATGATCTTCATGGCTTCGACCTTCGGCGCGCCGGTCAGCGTGCCGGCCGGGAACGAGGCGCGCAGCACGTCCATGCTGCTCATGCCCGGGTTCAGGTTGCCGGTGACGTTGGACACCAGGTGCATCACGTGCGAATAGCGCTCGATCACCATGGTGTCGCTGACCTTGACCGAACCCACCTCGGCGACGCGGCCGACGTCGTTGCGGGCCAGGTCGATCAGCATCACGTGCTCGGCCACTTCCTTGGGGTCGGCCTTGAGCTCGGCGGCCAGGGCGGCGTCTTCCTCGG
Source organism: Achromobacter sp. 2789STDY5608621 (assembly GCF_001299375.1). Classification (NCBI taxonomy): domain Bacteria; kingdom Pseudomonadati; phylum Pseudomonadota; class Betaproteobacteria; order Burkholderiales; family Alcaligenaceae; genus Achromobacter; species Achromobacter sp. 2789STDY5608621. The sequence goes on from NZ_CYTU01000048.1 coordinate 25,417, forward strand.
GCGTGGCGCCGCGCTTGCGGGTGCCGGCCAGCGGGCGGATGGTGATCTGCGACTTCGGCGCGCCGTCGACGACGGTGCGCTCCTGGCGCACCAGGATCTCGGGCGACGCGCCCACCACCTGGAAGTCGCCGAAGTTCCAGAAGTACATGTAGGGGGAGGGATTGAGCGACCGCAGGGCGCGGTACAGCGAGAGGGGGGAGTCGCGGAACGGCTTGGCGATGACCTGGCCGATCTGCACCTGCATCAGGTCGCCGGCGGCGATGTGTTCCTTGGCGCGGTGCACGGCCGCCAGATAGTCTTCCTTCTTGAAGTCGCGCCGCTCTTCGGTCTGCATGCTGGCGTGGCTGTAGGGGATTTCCACCGGGCGTCGCAGGCGCGCGCGCAGGTCGTGCAGGCGTTGCTGGGCGCGGCTGTAGCTCTCGGGCTGGCCCGGGTCGGCGTAGACCATCAGGTAGATGCGGCCGGCCAGGTTGTCGACGATGACCAGCTCGTCCACGTGCATCAGCATCAGGTCGGGCGTGCCGCCTTCCATGCCGGCCGGGAACGGCTTCACGGCGGGGCCCAGGCACGGTTCGATGTGGCGCACGGTGTCGTAGCCGAAGTAGCCGGCCAGGCCGCCGCAGAAGCGCGGCATGCCGGGGCGCAGGGCCACCTTGAAGCGGGCCTGGTACTGCTCGATGAAGGCCAGCGGGTCGCCGTCATGGGTTTCCACGACCTTGCCGTCGTGCAGCACTTCGGTGCGGGTGCCGCTGGCGCGGATCACCGTGCGGGCCGGCAGGCCGATGAACGAGTAGCGGCCGAAGCGCTCGCCGCCCACCACCGATTCCATCAGGCAAGTCATGCGGCCGGCCTGCGGGCCGGCATGGGCCAGCTTCAGGTAGATGCCCAGCGGGGTGTCCAGGTCGGCGTAGGTCTCGGCCACCAGCGGGATGCGGTTGTAGCCTTGGGCGGCGAGGGCTTTGAATTCGATTTCGGTCATGTCGGGTCTCGTGGGCGATGGGTATCTGCTTGGGACCAGGCACACAACAAAAAGCCCGGTCCAGGTTACTGGTTCCGGGCTTGGCTCTGTGTTCTACACAGTATCGGCGCTAGGCGGTGCGGTACGCGTCTAGGGCCGGGAAGGGAATCATCGCCACCCGGAAGACAAACGCCACCAGCGCCACGAGGCGCCGAGCATTTGGTTCTGGATGGAAACGTTCATCAGGAGGATATCGGTTCGATAGTCAGGTATGCCGTCAAAGGCATGGACCCGGGCTTCAGGCCTGGGCTTTCGCGGCGTTCTGGTTCTGATTCCAGAGCTCCACCCACTGGGCGGCGTTGACGAGCGTGTCCACTATACCATCGACATCGAGCTCGCGCACGTCACGGCCTTCGTTGTAACCATACGGCACCACCAGCACCTGGGTGCCGGCGCTGCGGCCGGCCTGGGCGTCGTTGATGGAATCGCCGATGGTGACGGCCTCGGCCACCGTCACGCCCAGCAGTTCGCAGGCGTGCAGCACCTGGTCCGGGTCGGGCTTGCGGCGGGCGCAGGTGTCGCCGCACACCACCGCGTCGAAAAACCCGGCCAGGCCGGTGCGTTGCAACAGCGGCAGGGTGAATTCGGTGGGCTTGTTGGTGACCACGGCCAGCTTCAGGCCCTGCTCGCGCATGTGCTTGAGGCCCTCGATGACGCCGGGGTAGACCTGGGCGCGCTCGCCATTGACCAGGTGGTAGTGGCGGTAGAAGGCCTCGCGCGCCCGGGCGAAGTCCTCGGGCGAGGGATCGGCGGCGTCCAGGCTGCCGGCCAGGCTGCGGCGCACCAGGTTGTCCACCCCCTTGCCGACGAAGGTGGCCACGACATCCTCGCGCAGCGCGATCATGCCGAGTTCCACGCGCATGGCGTTGGCCGCGAAGGCCAGGTCGGGGATGGAGTCGAGCAGGGTGCCGTCCAGGTCCAGCAGCGCGGCGCGGAAGGGAGTCATGGCGGGGTTCCTCAGACAGCGGTGGTTTCGCCGATGGCGATCTGTTCGCGCATGGACTTGATGATGCCGGGGTAGTCGGGCTTGCCGAAGATGGCCGAGCCGGCCACGAAGGTGTCGGCGCCGGCGCGGCGGATTTCGGCGATGTTGTCGATCTTCACGCCGCCGTCCACCTGCAGCACGATTTCCTGGCCGCCGGCCTGGGTCCAGGCGTCGATGCGGGCGCGGGCCTCGCGCAGCTTGGTCAGCGCGCCGGGGATGAAGCTCTGGCCGCCGAAGCCGGGGTTGACCGACATGATCAGCACCAGGTCGACCTTGTCCATGACGTGGTCGAGGTACGACAGGGGCGTGGCGGGATTGAACACCAGGCCGGCCTTACAGCCGTTCTCGCGGATCAGCGACAGGGTGCGGTCGACGTGGCGGCTGGCTTCCGGGTGGAAGCTGATGTAGTTGGCGCCGGCCTTGGCGAACATCGGCACCAGGGCGTCCACCGGCTCGACCATGAGGTGCACGTCGATCGGCACGGAAACATGGGGACGGATCGCCGCGCAGACCATCGGGCCGATGGTCAGGTTGGGCACGTAGTGGTTGTCCATCACATCGAAATGGATCCAGTCGGCGCCGGCGGCGACGACGTCACGCACTTCCTCGCCCAGGCGGGCGAAGTCGGCGGACAGGATGCTGGGGGTGATGCGGGTGGTGGTAGACATGGCGTTCGGGGTGGGTGAAGGCATAATGTGCCATTATTGCAGCTTGCTCGTGCCACACAGGAAAGGACTGTGAAACCCTACGACCTGAGCGTCTCCGTCTCGCCGCGCTTCGTGCCAGAACAGTCCGATCCGGGTGAGCAGCAGTTCGTGTTCGCCTATACCGTCCGCATCACCAATACCGGCGAGCATCCGGCCCAGGTGATCAGCCGCCACTGGATTATCACCGATGGCAACCAGCGCGTGCAGGAAGTGCGCGGGCTGGGCGTGGTCGGCCAGCAGCCCCTGCTGGCGCCCGGCGAGACCTTCGAATACACCAGCGGCTGTCCCCTCCCCACGCCGGTCGGGACGATGCGCGGCACCTACCATTGCGTCGGCGAGAACGGCATTCCGTTCGAAGTGCCGATTTCCGAATTCGTCCTGGCCATGCCGCGCACCCTGCACTGACGCGGGGCGCGGCCACACGTTGTACGGTTTTCCATCTGCTCATGAAGCGCATTCTTAGCCTGTCCGTGCTGTCGGTTCTGCTGGCGGCATGTACCACCACCTCAGAGATCCCGCCCGAATCCGGCGAACCCGGCGCCACCGGCGCGCGCCCCGCGGCCGCCGATGGCCCGCTGGTGGTGCCGGCGCTGTCGGCCCTGCCCGAGACGCCGCCGCGCGCCCTGGCCGGCAAGTACAAGCCCGGCACCTGGGCCGAGATGCCGGGCTGGACCAGCGACGACCTGGCCCAGTTCTGGCCCCTGTTCCTGCGCAACTGCAAGGGGCTGATGCGCCCGACCAGCGGCAACCTGGCCGCGCCGGCGCGCGCCACGCCGCGCGCCTGGCAGCCGGTCTGTGCCGCCGCGGCGGACCCGGCCCGGGCGCCCGCCGCCAACGATCCCGAGGGCGTGCGCCGCTTCCTGCAGACCTATCTGCAGCCGTGGCGCCTGAACGCGGCCGACGGCAAGCCGGCCGCCAATACCGTCACCGGTTACTACGAGCCGCTGGTGCGCGGCTCGCGCCGCCAGGGCGGCAACTACCAATGGCCGCTGTACGCGGTGCCGGCCGACCTGCTGACCATCGACCTGGGCTCGGTCTACCCGGACCTGGCCGGCAAGCGCGTGCGCGGCAAGCTCGAAGGCAAGCGCGTGGTGCCCTACGACACCCGCGCCGCGATCGAAGCCTCCGGCCGCCGCCCGCCGGTGGTGGTGTGGGTCGATGATCCGGTCGACAACTTCTTCCTGCAGGTGCAGGGCTCGGGCCGCGTGCTGCTGACCGACGGCCCCGACAGCGGCAAGACCATCCGCGTGGCCTACGCCGACCACAACGGCCAGCCCTACGTGTCCATCGGCCGCTGGCTGGCGGACCGCGGCGAGCTGTCGGCCGACCAGGCCTCGATGCAGAACATCCGCGCCTGGGCGCAGCGCAATCCCAAGCGCGTGCCCGAGATGCTCAACGCCAACCCGGCGGTGGTGTTCTTCCGCGAAGAGCCGGTGATCGATCCCGAACTCGGCCCCAAGGGCGCCTATGGCGTCAACCTGGCGCCGAAACGCGCTATCGCGGTGGACGCCGGCTTCGTGCCGCTGGGCACGCCGGTGTTCCTGGCCACCACTTTCCCGGCCTCCGACCGGCCGCTGCAGCGCCTGGTGTTCGCGCAGGACACCGGCACCGCCATCCGCGGCGCGGCGCGCGCCGACTTCTATTGGGGCTACGGCGACGAGGCCGGCCAGCAGGCCGGGCGCATGAAACAGCGCGGCCAGATGTGGTTGCTGTGGCCGAAACAGGCCGGGGAGCCGAGCGCAAGATGACACACCAGATCGTGGTTTGCGGGGCCGGCATCGTCGGCCTGTCCTCGGCCCTGGCGCTGGCCCGCCGCGGCCAGCGCGTGGCCCTGCTGGCGCCGCGCGTGAGCGTGCCGCCGGCCGATCCCAATCATTACCATGCGCGCGTCTACGCCATCTCGCCCGCCAGCCAGCGTTTCCTGGCCGAGCTGGGCGTGTGGGACGCGATGCCGTCGGCCCGCCTGACGCCGGTGCAGGCCATGGAGATCCATGGCGACGCCGACGGCCTGGTGCACCTGAACGCCTGGCAGGCGGCCCTGCCGCAACTGGCCTGGATCGTCGAATCCGGCGAGATCGAGCGGGTGCTGATCCAGGCGGTGCGCATGTTCGGCATTCCGTGGCTGGAAGACCGCTGCACCGGCTACCAGGCCGGCGCGGTGGACACCGAGAGCGGCGCCCGCATCCAGGCCGAATTGTTCGTCGGCGCCGATGGCGCGGCCTCGCCGCTGCGCACCGCCGCCGGCCTCAAGCATGATGCCGTGTCCTACAACGACACCGGGCTGGTGGTGAACCTGGACGCCGAGCGCGCCCACCAGGGCACCGCCTTCCAGTGGTTCCGCGACGATGGCGTGCTGGCGCTGCTGCCGCTGCCCGACACCGCGGATGGTCCGCAGGTGTCGATGGTCTGGTCGATGCGCAGCGAGCAGGCCCGGGAATTGCTGGCCTTGCCGCCCGAGGAACAGGCCGCGCGGCTCGAATCGATGCTGGAACACGCGGCGCAGGGCCGCCTGGGCCGCCTGAAGGTGCGCAGCAAGCTGCACGGCTTTCCGCTGACGCTGGAGCGCGCCCAGATGGTGGCGCCCGGCATCGCGCTGGCCGGCGACGCCGCGCACCGCCTGCATCCGCTGGCCGGGCAGGGCCTGAACCTGGGCCTGGGCGACGTCGAGGCGCTGGCCCGCACCGTGGCCGGACGCGAACCCTACCGCCAGGCCGGCGACCTGCGCGTGCTGCACCGCTACCAGCGCGCCCGCGCCGAGCCGGTGCTGGCGTTGCGGCTGGCCACCGACGGCCTGCACAAGCTGTTCGGCTCGCGCGCCACGCCGCTGGTGTGGCTGCGCAATGCCGGCATGCACTGGGTCGAGCGCGCGCCGCTGGTCAAGCGGCGCCTGATCGCCGGGGCATCGACGAATTAGGGACCGGTTCCGGGACGGAACCCGCCCGCGGCGGGCGTGTCTGATTCCCAGGAGGCCGGCCCGGGCCGGGCGCCGGATCGGTTACGCTTTCGGCCATCGAAGGCGAGACGTCACAAATACAGGAGTCCCCATGAATTTCCGTTTTTCCGCCGTGTTGGCGGCCTGCTTCATGGCCGCCGGGCTGGGCCTGTCGGCCGGCGCCCAGGCGCAGGCCAGCGGCGACAAGTCCGTCTCCACCAATTCGGTCGGCAAGGCGGACAAGGGCGGCAAGAGCTATTCCACCACCCAGGTGGCGCCGGCGGACCCCGTGGCGGACGCGGTCAAGGAACGTTTCAAGCAGCGCTTCACCGGCATGGACGTGACCGCCGTGCGCCGCACGCCCTACGGCCTGTTCGAGGTGCAGCTGGGCATGGACCTGCTGTACACCGATGAAAAGGTGACCTGGGTCATGGAAGGGCCGTTGATCGACGCCATGACGCGCCGCGACGTCACCCGCGAGGCGCAGGAAAAGCTCGGCTCCATCCCGTTCGACCAGTTGCCGCTGGACCTGGCCATCAAGCAGGTCAAGGGCGACGGCTCGCGCAAGGTCGCCATTTTCGAAGATCCCAACTGCGGCTACTGCAAGCAGCTGCGCAAGACGCTCGAAGACGTGGACAACCTGACCGTCTACACCTTCCTGTACCCGATCCTGTCGCCGGACTCGAACACCAAGGTCCGCGACGTCTGGTGCGCGCCGGACCCGGGCAAGGCCTGGGACGACTGGATGCTGCGCGGCCAGAAGCCGGCCACCGCCAATTGCAGCGTGCCCGAGGACAAGCTGCTGGCGCTGGGCAAGCAGCTGATGGTGCGCGGCACCCCCACCTTGTTCTTCGCCGACGGCACGCGCATCAGCGGCGCGCTGCCGCTGGACCAGCTCAAGGCACGACTGAACTGACCGGCGCGGGTCGCGTCGGCCGGGCGGCTGGCGCGGCAAGCGCCACGCCACCCGGAGACAGACTTGAAAATCGCAATACTCGACGATTACCACGACGTTGCCAAACGCTACGCGGACTGGGGTTCCCTGGGCGGCGACGCCGACGTGCGGATCTTCAACAACTTCATCCCCGACGAGCAGGTCGAGGCCACGCTCGAACCCTTCGACGTGATCGTGGCCATGCGCGAGCGCACGCCGTTCCCCGCCGACCGCATCCGCGCGCTGCCCAACCTGCGCCTGCTGGTCACCACCGGCATGCGCAACAACGCCATCGACATGCCGGCCTGCGCCGCGCAGGGCATCGTGGTCAGCGGCGCGCCCGGCAGCGCCGACGCCAACACCGCCACCGCCGAACTGGCCTGGGCCCACATCCTGGGCCTGTTCAAGCACCTGCCCGCCGAGGACGCCGCCATGCGCCGCGGCATGTGGCAGACCGCCATGCCCGAGCCGCTGGCCGGCAAGCGCCTGGGCGTGCTGGGGCTGGGCAAGCTGGGCGCCGCGGTGGCCAAGGTGGGCCTGGCGTTCGGCATGGACGTGGTGGCCTGGAGCCCCAACCTGACCGACGAGCGCGCCGCCGAGGCGGGCGTCAAGCGGGTCGACAAGCACGAGCTGTTCGCCACGTCCGACGTGGTCAGCCTGCACCTGATCCTGTCCGATCGCAGCCGCCACATCGTCGACGCCGCGGCGCTGGCCGCGATGAAGCCGACGGCCTATCTGGTGAACACCTCGCGCGCCGGCCTGGTGGACCAGGCGGCGCTGATGGACGCGCTGGTGAAATTCCGCATCGCCGGCGCCGGCCTGGACGTGTACCCGGAAGAGCCGCTGTCGCCGACCGACAATGTGCGCGACCTGGACAACGTCATCCTGACGCCGCACCTGGGCTATGTCAGCCGCGAGAACTTCGAGGCCTTCTACCGCAACGCGCTGGAGGCCGTGAAGGCCTGGCGCGCCGGCCAGCCGGTGCGGGTGCTGAACGCCTGAACGCCACTATGGAAAAGGCCCCCACGCCGCGCCTTCGGCTTGCTGCCCCCCGAGGGGGCGCTTTTCATCTTGAGGCGGCTCGGCGATGAAAAGGCCCCGGTGCCTCGCCCCTAACGGGTCGGAACATCGGGGCCTTTTGCTATCCACGCCGCGCGCGGACAGGGCGGCGTTCAGCCGCGCGTGAAGGTCACTTTCTTTTCGACGATGCCGGCCGCGTCGGGCGTGGCGGGCGTATCGCCGCAGGCTTCGTCCGCCTCATCCGACGGATCGACCGCGTCGAACGCGGTGTCGCCGTTGGCGTCCGGCACGCCGGTCGGCTTGAGGCCGACGAAATCGAACAGGTCGCGGTCCATCAGGTGCGACGGCACCACGCGCGACAGCGCGTTGAAGACGTTCCACGAGCGACCCGGGTGCTGCTTGTCCCATTCCTTGATCATGCGGCCGACTTCCTTGCGCTTCAGGTTTTCCTGGGAGCCGCACAGGTTGCAGGGAATGATCGGGAACTGCTTGAGTTCGGCGTAGGCGATCAGGTCGGTTTCCGGCACGTAGGCGAGCGGGCGGATGACGGTGTGGCGGCCGTCGTCGGACACCAGCTTGGGCGGCATGCCCTTGGCCTTGCCGCCATAGAACAGGTTCAGGAAGAACGTGCCCAGGATGTCGTCGCGGTGGTGGCCGAGCGCGATCTTGGTGGCGCCCAGTTCCGAGGCCACGCGGTACAGGATGCCGCGGCGCAGGCGCGAACAGAGCGAGCACATCGTCTTGCCCTCTTCGAGCACGCGCGTGACGATCGAATAGGTATCCTGCGTCTCGATGTGGAACGGCACGCCCAGTTCGGTCAGGTAGCGCGGCAGGATGTCGGCGGGAAAGCCGGGCTGCTTCTGGTCCAGGTTGACCGCGACCAGCTCGAACGGGAACGGCGCGCGCTTTTGCAGCTGGAGCAGGATGTCCAGCATGGCGTAGGAGTCCTTGCCGCCCGACAGGCACACCATGACGCGGTCGCCCGCCTCGATCATGTTGTAGTCGGACAGGGCGCGGGTGGTCTCGCGCGCCAGGCGCTTGGTGAGCTTGTTGCCTTCGTGGCGGGCTTTCTCTTCGGCCTCGGTGCGGAAGCGGACTTCGGGGGGAGTGGCGATATCGTTCATGGTCAACGCGAGATCTGGATTTCCACGCCCACCGCCGCACAGTCGGAAAAGGCCATGGGCTTGCTGATGCGCAGGCGCAGCGAGCGGATTTCATGGAAGTCGGCCAACAGGCGCGCGGCGACTTGTTCCACCAGGGTTTCGATCAGGTTCACGTGCGCCTGGGTGCATTCCTCGACGATGGCCTCGCGCAGGCGGCGATAGTCCAGCACGCTGTGGATATCGTGGTCGTCGACCGAGCGCTGGATGTCGACGTCGAACTCGGCATCGACGTGCAGCGGCTGGGTGGCGCGGCGTTCGTGTTCGAGGATGCCGATGCGGGCGTCGAGCGCGAGCCCGGATAGGATGATGCGGCGAGTGGGCATGATGAAAACCTGGGTGGAATCCCGGAATTGTAAGGCGGCGGCGGACCGGGCCGGCGCGCTGGCTACAATTCGGCCATGGCCGGACGCCCGCGCGGGGACGGCGAACAAGGGATGAAATGCAACAGATGCACGATGCGGTCATTGTAGGCGGCGGCCCGGCCGGCGCCTCCTGCGCCCTCTGGCTGGCCCGGCTGGGCCTGGCGCCGCTGCTGGTCGAGGCCAGCGGCCGCCTGGGCGGCCTGAGCGTGGACAACCCGTTCGCTGATGACTGGATCGCGGTGCTGCCCGGCATGACCGGCCAGCAGGTGGCCGCCAATATCGATACCAGCGTGCGCGCCGCCGGCGTGCCGCTGCGCCTGGACACCCGGGTGACCGCGGTGCGCCCGTGCAAGGGCGGCATCGAGGCGACCCTGGCCGACGCCAATGGGGACGTATCGCAGGCGCGCGGCCGCACCCTGGTGATCGCCTCGGGCGTGCGCGCCAAGGGCTTTCCGGAACATCCGCCGGGCTCGCAATGGCCGGGGGTGCTGATCGGACCGGGCTCGCCGATCGTGGCGCAGGATTACTCCGGCCTGTCGGTGGCGGTGCTGGGGGGCGGCGACAACGCCTTCGAGAACTACGTCTATGTGCGCAACCGCGGCGCTCGCGCCGTGCATCTGTACGCCCGCAGCGTGCGGGCCCAGCAGCAATGGGTGCAGCGCGCCGGCAAGGAAGGCGTGCGCATCGGCCCGTACCAGGTCGATCCGGCCACGCGCAGCGTCGACGGCCAGCGCTACGACCTGATCCTGGTGTTCTACGGCTGGGAGCCGCAGGCCGCGTTCGCCGACGGCCTGCAACTGGCGCGCGATGCGCGCGGGTATATCCGCACCGATTTCGCCACCGCCGAGACCAGCGTGCCGGACATCTATGCCATCGGCGAAGTGGCCCACCGCATGCATCCCTGCGTGGTCACGTCGATGGCGGACGGCGTGGTGGCCGCCAAGGCGATCCAGCGGCGCTGGGAGCGCGCCGGGGAATAACGCCGGGCGCGTTGGCGGGCGGATACCTGTCCGGTTTGAGTTCCGGTAGCGAGCGGGTAATAATAATTATTCTCAAATAAACCCATCCGTTCCTCCCGGATCGTTTCCCATGTTCCATTCCCGCGCCGGCCGCGCCACGGCCGCCGCCGACTATCACCGCGTCGACGCGGCCTTCGACCTCGCCAACGGCCGCGGCCTGCGCGCCGGCGTGTTCCGCCGCGGCCGCACCGAATGGCGCGAAGAGGCGCTGTACCCCGGCCTCAAGGTCATCCTGCTCGATGGGCGCGTCAGCAGCCGGGTCGAGGACCGCCCGCCGCTGGCTCTGCGCGGCCCGGTGCTGTGCCTGGCCTGGGCGCCGGGGCAGGCCAGCGGCGCGGACGCGTTCGAGGCCGGCGTCGACCAGCAGTTCACGCTGGCCACGCTGCCGGCGGCGCAACTGCGCGACGAACTGGGCATCGATCCCGATTTCCTGCGCGGCCTGGACCCCGCCGCGGGCGCCGACGGCCCGGTCGTCTGGCACGGCGCGGCGGGCCGCGAGGCGCGGCGCATCGCCGCCCAGGTGCGAGTCTGCCGCTACGAGGGCGCGGCGCGCGCGCTGTATCTGGCGGCCAAGAGCCTGGAGCTGGCGGCGGTGGCGCTGGCCCAGGCCGGGCAGGCGTTGCCGGCCGGCCGCGCGGCGTCGCCGGTGGCCGCGGCCCGCGAACTGGACGCGGCGCACGAGGCGCATCGCCGCCTTGCCACCGACCTGCGCGAGGCGCCGTCGACGGCGGCGCTGGCGCGTGAACTCGGGCTCAACGCGCGTCAGCTGGACCTGGCGTTCAAGCGCGCCTTCGGCGTCAGCATGGCGCGCCATCTGCAGGAAACGCGCCTGACGCGCGGGCGCGAATTGATCCTGAACGGCGGCCTGAGCGTGTCTGAGGCGGCCTGGCACGTGGGCTACGCGCCCGCGCATTTCTCGGTGGCCTTCCGGCGCCGTTTCGGCGCCGCGCCCAGCAGCTTGCGCTGAACCCGCGCCGGCCCCGTCCGACATGGCGGACGCGGGCATCAATGCGCCAGCAGGAACCCCAGCACCGCCTCGCGGAATTCCTCCGGACGCTCGATGTTGGACAGGTGCACCGCCTCCAGCAGGCGCCATTGCGCGCCGGGCACGGTCGCGGCGATCTGTTCGCCGTGGCTGGCGGCGGTGACGGTGTCGTCGCGGCCCGCGATCACCAGCGTCGGCCGCGGAATCAACGCGATGGTGCGGCGCAGGTCGGTGTCGCGCACCGCCGCGAACGCGCCCGCCAGGCCGTGCGGGTCGGTGTTCAGCAGCATGTCGCGGAAGGTGTCGATGACCGGCCCGCCGGCGCGCAGCATCGCGGCCGGGAACCAGTTCGCCAGGAACGTCTCGGCGGTCTCCGTCATGTCCGGCGCCCGCAGGGTGGCGGCGATGCGCTCGTTCCATTGCGGCGCGGGGCCGAGATAGGGCGAGGTGTTGGCCAGGATCAGCCGGTCGATGCGGTCCGGCGCATGCACGCCCAGCCATTGGCCGACGATGCCGCCCAGCGACAGGCCGAGGAAGTGGGCGCGGTCCACGCCCAGCGCGTCGAACAGTTCCAGCACGTCGCGGCCGAGCCGGTCCAGCGAGTAGGCGCCGGGCGGCACGCTGGACGCGCCATGGCCGCGGGTGTCGAAGCGCAGCACGCGGAAGTGCCGCGCCAGCGCCGGCGCCAGGTCGTCCCACATGTGCAGCGTGGTGCCGATGGAGTTGGACAGGGCCAGCACCGGCAGGCCGGCGTCGCCGTCCCAGCGGTAGGCGATGCGGGCGCCGTCGCCCGTGGTGATGAAAGTCGTGTCGGTAGGCATGATGAGCGTCCTGTCATGTATGAGGGGGATGCGGGGCTCGGGGCGGATGTCGCGCTCATCCGCCGGGCCGGGCAACGGTGTCGACCGTGAGACGGATCGTAGTTGCGGCCCATCTTGAAAGAAATTACAAAGATCGCACAGTCACTGTAGGAAAACCTGACATGAGCGAATTCACGCTGCACGACCTGCAATGCTTTGACGCGGTGGTGCGGGCCGGCGGCTTCCAGGCCGCGGCCGAGACGCTGCACCGTTCGCATCCGGCGGTGTTCGCGGCCGTGGCCAAGCTGGAGCGGCAACTGGACCTGGCGCTGCTGGACCGCAGCGGCTATCGGGTGCGGCCCACTGCCGCCGGGCAATCGTTCCATGCGCGGGCCCAGGCGCTGCTGCGCGAACTGGCCGGCCTGCGCGCCCACGCCGAGCAGTTGGCGATGGGCCAGGAAAGCGAATTGAACGTGGTGGTCGGCGACTTCTGTCCGCGTCCGCTGCTGCTGGGGCTGCTGGGCCAGTTCTTCGCGCAGTGGCCGGCCACGCGCCTGAACCTGCACTTCGAGGCCGTGACCGGTCCGTGGGAACGGCTGCTGGATGGCGACGCCGACCTGATCCTGCACCGCGTGGAGCCGGGCGACGCGCGCGTCGAATGGCTGGAACTGGGCAGCGTGCCGTTCGTGCCGGTGGCCGCGCCCGGCTATCTGGCGCCGGCCCCGCGCGCGTTGCGACCCGAGCACCTGCGCGACTACACCCAATGCGTCATGCGCGACACCGCCCGCCACACGCCGGCGCGCGACTACTTCATGATCGAGGGCGCGCGCCGGTGCACCGTGGCCGACCCGTTGATGAAGAAGGAAATCATCCTGCAGGGCCTGGGCTGGGGCCACATGCCGCGCTTCCTGGTCGAGGACGAGTTGCGCGACGGCCGCCTGCTGTCGCTGGCCACCCGTCACCTGCCGGGCAGCACCGAGACGCTGGCCGCCGCGCGCCGCGCCGACCGGCCGCAGGGGCCGGTCATGGCGCGCCTGTGGGACGCCCTGCGCGCGCACGCGCCCGCCATCCGCCAGGCGGTGTCGCCGGTGAAAAAACGAAAGCCTTAATCCGGAATTCGAAAGCCTTTTGCATTGCCCGCCGCGGCGCCGTTGAAGATGATTATCAATCTTGTTGAACGGGCTGGAAGCGGAGGCAATGGTGGGTATCGAGACAGGTGGAACGCGCGCCGCATGGCTGCGGCGCGGCGCCATGATGATGAGTCTGGCGGCGGGCGCGCCAGCCAGCGCGCAAGCGGTCGAGGCGGCCGGCGCCGCCACGCTGGCGCCCGTGACAGTGCCGGGCGAGCAGGTCGGCGTCACCGAAGGCAGCGCGTCCTACACCGCGCCCAGCGTCACCATCGGCGGCAAGCTGCCGCTGTCGCTGCGCGAGATCCCGCAGTCGGTGTCGGTCATCACGCGCCAGCGCATCGAGGACCAGAACCTGGCGTCGCTGGAGGACGCCATGGCGCAGACCCCGGGCATCACCATCGACCTGATGGGCACCGCCGCGGTTCCGCAGTTCTATTCGCGCGGTTTCCAGATCGAGTACTTCCAGTACGACGGCGTGCCGATGCAGACCGGCGGCGCATCGTGGGCGCAGCCCGACCTGTTCATGTTCGACCACGTCGAACTGTTGCGGGGCGCGGCTGGCCTGTTCAACGGCGCGGGCCAGCCGGGCGGCGTCATCAACCTGGTGCGCAAGCGTCCCGCGCGCGCGCTGCAATTCAGCGGTTCGGCCAGCGCCGGATCATGGGACAACTACCGCGGCGAACTCGACCTGTCGACGCCGCTGAACGCGTCGGGCTCGGTGCGTGGCCGCATCGCCACCGCGCAGGAAGACCGCAAGTATTTCTACGACGTGGCCAATTCGCGGAAGCAGGCCTACTACGGCATCGTCGAAGCCGACCTGGGCGAGCGCACGCTGCTGACCGTGGGCGGCAGCTACCAGAAACGCGACTGGCTGCCCTACATGATGCAGCTGCCGCGCTACAAGGACGGCGGCGATCTCGGGCTGACGCGCGGCACCTACCTGGGCGCCGACTGGAACCGCTGGGACTTCGAGAACACGCAGGTGTTCGCCGAGCTGGCGCACCAGTTTTCGTCGGACTGGACCGTCAAGCTCAACGTCAACCAGGCCGAGGAAACCAGCAAGCTCAAGTACGCCTACGTGCGCGGCGCCGTCGACCGCCAGACCGGCCTGGGGCCGCGCCTGTATGGCGGCGGCAACCAGTATCGCAATGAGCAGTTGGGCGTGGACCTGATGGTGACCGGCGCGTTCGAGGCGCTGGGCCGCCGCCACGAACTGGTGTTCGGCGGCAACTGGTACGACCGCAGCGCGCGCGCCTACAACGCCTATTCGCTGCCGGGCTTCGCGGCGCGGCCGGTGGACGTCTTCCATTACGACGTCCACGACCATCCGGAACCGGCCGATCCGCAATGGGGCAGCAAGAGCGACGTCAAGACGCGCCAGTCGGGCCTCTATGCGATGGCGCGCCTGAAGGTGGCCGATCCGTTGACGCTGGTGCTGGGCTCGCGCATGAGCTGGTGGCGCACGCAGAGCACCAACTTGATCAGCGGCCGCGGCGACCCGGCCATCAGCGAGCATGGCCGCATGACGCCGTATGCCGGTCTGGTCTACGACATCGACAGCCACTGGACCGCCTACGCCAGCTACGCCGACATCTTCCGCGTGCAGAGCGACCTGCGTTCGGCCAGCGGCGGATCGCTGCCGCCGGTGGTCGGCTCCAACTACGAGGCGGGCCTGAAAAGCGAATGGCTGGACGGCAAGCTGAACGCCTCGTTCGCGCTGTTCCGCATCACCGAGCGCAACCGCGCGCAGCGCGACCCAAACTACCCCGAGGTCGGCGATTGCTGCTACGAGGCCAGCGGCCAGGTGCGCAGCCAGGGGGGCGAAACCGAGGTTTCGGGCCGGCTCGCGCCGGGCTGGGAAGTGGCGGGCGGCTACACCTTCAACACCACCCGCTACCTGAAGGACAACACCAACGGCGGCGCGGCCTTCCGCACCTTCACGCCCCGCCACATCTTCCAGCTGTGGACCACCTATCAGCTGCCGGGCCAATGGAACCGCTGGAGCGTGGGCGGCGGCGTCAACGTCAAGAGCGGCATCTACACCGAAAGCGCGGCGCAGGGGCCGGTCAGCGGCAGCTCCGTGCGCGTGTCGCAGGGCGGCTACGCCATCTGGAACGCGTGCGTCGGCTATCGCGTCAACGAGCACGTCTCGATGGGGTTGAACGTCAACAATCTGTTCGACAAGGTCTATTACCAGCGCCTGGGCAACGCCGACATGGGCAACGCCTATGGCGAGCCGCGCAGTGTCATGCTGAGCATGCGCGTCAAGTACTGATGAACGCTTCGCCTGCACGTATCGAGTGCAGGCATCACGAGGAGAATTCCATGCACGCATTCCTGTCGCAAACCCTGCGCGCCGCCGTCCTGGGCGCGGCGCTGTGCGCGGGCGCCGCGGCGCAGTCCGCCGCGCCGGCCGCGCC
>NZ_CYTU01000049.1:0-40873 GCF_001299375.1 Achromobacter sp. 2789STDY5608621
CCTCGCGGAATGGCAGGTAGTAGGCCCCGCCCTGCGGATTGGCGGGCCCCAGCCGGTAGGCGTATTCCGTATGGCGCTGCCGGGTGACGCTGGCGCTGCCGTTGAAAGACCAGTTGTCGTTCAGTTGCTGGCGCAGTGCGAAGTATGGGCGGGTTTGTTCGTAGTTCGTGTGATCATCCGCGTTGGCGATAGGGCCGGACAACGTGGCCGGGCGTCCGTTCACCGTGACCGTGAAAGGGCTTGTCGGCAGGCGGCCCTGCGAATACTGCAGGCCCAGTTCGATGCGCGTCGTACCGTCGTCCCACGCGGCAGAGGGAGCAAGGTAGGTTTCACGCAACCCCCGGTACCCCGCGGTATTGCCGTCCGCCCGGGTGGTCGAAAGAATCAGGCGGTACTGCAGGCGGGTGTTGTCGGGCGCGGTGCCGGCGACATCCATCGACACTCCCGCGCGGCCCCGGGATCCGGCCTCCGCGCGGATTTCCCGGACGGACTCGGCCTGCGGGCGCTTCAGCATGACGTTGACCACGCCGCCGTGGGTGATATCGCCCATCGCCGCCGAGTCAATGCCCTTGAGCACTTCCACCCGTTCCACGCCGATGGCGGGGATACGGAAGCCGAACTGTGGCGCGATGCCGTCCAGCAGAAGGCGCGAGCCGTAGCCGCGCATGTCGTAGGCGTCGTTGTCAAAGCCGTAGAACTGCGGGTTGTTGCTGACGCCCGGCACGTTGCGCAGCAAATCGAAGAGCGTCTGGGGCTGCTGGTCTTCGATGATCTGCCGGGTCAGTATGTGGATGGATTGGGGGATCTGTTTGATCGGCGTGTCGGTTCCGGTGGCCAGAGTGCTTGTCGACGCGGCATAGCCTTCGTCAGGCGGAATGCCCTCGACCTGCACCGGACGCAACGTGGCAGCCCCCGAAACGCCGTCCTCTGCCGCTGCGGTAGTCCGCAATACATAGCCGGCCTGTCCCAATGCCGTCGCGGTCAGGCCGGTACCGCGCAACAATTCCGCGAACGCCGCATCGACGGTGTAGGCGCCGGACAGGCCAGGGCTGTGCTTGTCCCGTATCAGCGCGGGATCGTAGGACAGGGAGAGATCGGCGGCATTGGCGAATCGATCCAGCGCGGCCGACAGCGGCCCGGCGGGAATGGAAAAGACCGCAGGCCCAGGGATGGCCGCTCGCGGTTGGGCGTGACCGATGGCTGGCAGGGCACAGGCTGTCGCCAGGAAACTGGCGAGCAGGACCAGCCTCAGCGGTAGCCTCAAGGGTGGCAGTGCCGCGGCGGGCCGGCAGGAACGCATGCGGCCTCGGCCTAGCGGGGACCGACCGTGACCCAGTAGGCGGTGCGCCGCGTGACGCGGACCGGCAGCGCCTCGGCCAGCAACCGCAACGCAAGGTCCGTATCGTCCAGGCGGTACGTTCCCGAAACGGGCAGCGCCGCCACGTCGGGGTCGCAGCGCAGGATGCCCGGCCGGTAGCGTCCCAGTTCCTCGATCAATTGTCCCAGCGGCACGTTGTCGACCTGGATGCGCTTTTGCAGCCAGAGCGGATCGGCCTGAGAGAGTGAACGCGCCGCCGGTTGCACCTGGTTCCGCGTGAACGTCGTTTTCCATCCGGCCTGCAGAACCTGTGCCGAGGTCGCGGAATCTTTCGGGGTGATCTCCACCGCGCCCTCGAAAACGGCGACCTGCTCTTCGCGGTCGCCCAACTGCACTTCGAAACGTGTGCCCAGGGCGCGCACCTGTCCAAACCGGGTCTGTACCAGGAACGGCCGGGGCGGCTGGGCGCTGTCGGCGGCCGTGACGATGTAGGCCCTGCCCGCCACGACTTGCACGCTGCGACGCTGATCGTCGTAGACGACATTGGCCGCGCTGGCGGTGTCCAGTGTCAAGGTGCCGCCGTCCGGCAGCGCGATCAGGCGCTGTTCGCCGGTGCTGGAGCGGTACTCGGCATTCCAGGCTTGCCAGGGCAGGCGGGTGACCACGTAGCCCGTCGGCGCGGCCAGCAAAAGGAACGCAAGTGTCTTGAGCGCCGTCCGTCTTGCCGCGGCCTTGGGCGCGTTCAACGCAGCGCGGCCGACGCTTCCCGGCACGGTCTGCAGCTTCGCCGTCAGCGATTCCGTCAGGTGCGCGTACTTGCGGTGTTCGTCGCTTTGCTGCGTCCATTGACGCCAGGCCGTCCAGTCGGCCTCGGTGGCGCCTTCGTCGGAAA
This sequence comes from Achromobacter sp. 2789STDY5608621, assembly GCF_001299375.1. Taxonomy (NCBI): domain Bacteria; kingdom Pseudomonadati; phylum Pseudomonadota; class Betaproteobacteria; order Burkholderiales; family Alcaligenaceae; genus Achromobacter; species Achromobacter sp. 2789STDY5608621. The sequence goes on from NZ_CYTU01000049.1 coordinate 2,211, forward strand.
GCCGCATCATCCAGGTCGCCGCTTCCTGGATCAGGTTGGCTCGGGTCGTTGCTTGTGTCATGTCAGAGTGGCCAGGCATTGAGCGAAACCCATCACCATGTAACGCTTCACGGTGCTAAGCGATACGTTCAGCTTGTCGGCAATTTCCTGGTAGGTCAGTCCATCGACCTGGGACATCAGAAAGGCCTCTCGGGCCTTGCCCGGAAGTTTACTCAGCATGGCATCGATCTCGAACAGGCGCTCCAGGATTTCCGCCTGGGACTCGACTGAAGGAACGTAGTCTTCGGGTTCAAGCGCGAGTGCATCCAGGTACGTTTGCTCGATCGCCTTGCGGCGATACCAATGCGCGACCAGGCCCTTGGCGACCACGGTGAGGTAGGCCCGAGGCTCGTTCAGTTCCTCGGCGGGAGGCTTGGTCAATACGCGTTCGAACGTATCGTGTGCCAGGTCGGCGGCGGTGTCCGGGTTGCCAAGGCGCTTTCTGAGCCAAGCCTTCAGCCAGGAATGATTCTGTTCGTATAGCTCCGCGAATTTGCGCATGGAAAAATGCCAAAAAAAAGCGGCGGGTGCTGATTCCGGGTGGCAAAGCGTAGCATGTAGCCATACCGGTTCGCCAGCACTCGTGGCAAACAGGAGACGGGGGCATAATCCCTGCCAATCGTCAGTCTTCGCAGTCGACCAGGAGTGGACCCATGAGAGCGGCAAAGTTCCTTTCGGTTATCAAATGGAGCCTGTTGTGCGGCCCGCTGCTGCTGGCGGCGGCCGGCTGTGGCACGCGCCAGGCCGCGCCTGTCGCGCCTGTCGCACCCAAGGCGTCGAAGCTGGAGGCGCCCGTGAAACACGTGGCGGACCAGGCGCTGGCGGTCAAGGGCGCCGCCGGAGAAGGCGCGTTGCCGCTCTATGCCTCCGCCGATATCCATGCGCCGGCGCCGACGATCTCGACGGTGATGATCGTGATCCATGGCACGCTGCGCAACGCGGACACGTACTTCGGCACCGGCAAGGAGATCGTGGCGGGGGCGGGCCGGTCGGCGGGCGGCGTGATGGTCGTCGCGCCCCAGTTCCTGACCGCGCCGGATGTCGAGAAATTCTCGATGCCGGCGCGGACCCTGAGGTGGTCCCAGGAGGGCTGGAAAAGCGGCGAACCGGCCATCGGTCCGGCGCCGCTCAGCTCGTTCGAGGCGATCGACGCGCTGCTGGATCACTTCGCGGAAAAGAAGCGTTATCCCGCCCTGAAGCGCGTGGTCGTGATGGGGCATTCTGCGGGCGCGCAGATCCTGCAACGCTATGCGGCCGTGGGGCGGGGCGGCGCCGCATTGGCGCGGCGCGGCATCCCGCTGCGCTACGTGGTCGCCAATCCCTCCAGCTACGTGTACTTCAGCGATGACCGCCCCGCGTTGCCGGCCGGCGGCGCCTGTCCCGCCGCGACCAGATGGAAGTACCAGCTCGAAGGAGGTCCGCCTTATGTCGCCTCGCAGGACCCCGCGGCGGTGGAATCGAGATACGCCGCGCGGAACGTGGTGTACCTGCTGGGCCAGGCGGACACCGATCCCTACACCCACTTCATCGACCGCTCCTGCGGCGGCATGGCGCAAGGCCCCAACCGGCTGGAGCGGGGCCGCGCCTATTTCGATTACCTGACGCGCAGGCATCCCGCCGGCTTGAACCAGAAGGTCGTGGAAGTGCCGGGCGTGGGCCATGACAACCTGGGGATGTTCACCTCGGCATGCGGCATCGCGGTGCTGTTCGACCGGCCGCTGCCGGCGAGCTGCCCGGTGGTCGGGCGATGAGATCAGGGGCGCCCGCCTGCGCTGGTGCGCGCGGCGGGCAAGGCGTCACGCGGCCTTCCTGATCACCACCGGAATCGACTTGTAGCTGGGCGTGCCGCTCTGCTTGTCCTGGTAGTCCAGCGGGCACAGGTTGTTGGCCTCGGGGTAGTAGGCGCCGACCGAGCCGGGCGCGATGTCGTAGGCGATCGCGGTCAGTTGCAGGTGGCGGTGCTCCTGGCCCGGCAGGCCGCTGTGCAGGTCCACCTTGTCGCCGTGCTTCAGGCCGTGGCGCGCCAGGTCGTCGGCATGCATGAACAGCACGTCGCGCCGGCCGAAGACGCCGCGGTAGCGGTCGTCCAGGCCGTAGATGGTGGTGTTGTACTGGTCGTGGCTGCGCAGCGTGGTCAACGTCAGCGCGCCCGTCGCGACCGCGCCCGGATCCTCTTGCAGGCCCTTGAACGGCAGGAACTCGGCCTTGCCCGACTTCGTCTTCCAGATGCGTTCGGTGGGCGGCAGCGACAGGCGGAATCCGCCCGGCTTGAGGATGCGTTCGTTGTAGCCGCGAAAGTCCGGGTAGACCTTTTCGATCAGGTCACGGATGCGGCTGTAGTCCTCGACCAGGTGGAGCCACGGCACGCGCGTGTCCGGTAGCGTCGCCGCCGCCATGCCGGCGATGATGGCGGGTTCGGACCGCAGGTGTTCGGAGGCCGGCGCGAGCTTGCCGCGCGAGGCGTGCACCATCGACATCGAGTCCTCGACGGTGATGGACTGCGCGCCGCTGGCCTGCACGTCGCTTTCGGTGCGGCCCAGCACCGGCAGGATGATGGCGTCGCGGCCGATCAGCAGGTGCGAGCGGTTCAGCTTGGTGTTCATGTGCACCGCCAGGTCCAGCCGGCGCATGCCCGTCTCGCATTGTTCGGTGTCGGACAGCGCCATGGCGATATTGCCGCCCAGGCAGATCAGCACGCGGGCGTCGCCGTTCACCATCGCCTTCATGGCGTCGACCGCGTCGTGCCCGTGGCGCTCGGGCGGCCGGAAACCGAAGGTCTTCTCGATGTTGTCGAACATCACCGGGTCGATCTTCTCGGTGATGCCGACGGTGCGGTTGCCCTGCACGTTGGAGTGGCCGCGCAGCGGGCAGATGCCGGCGCCCGGCCGGCCGAAGTTGCCGCGCATGAGCAGCAGCGCGGCGATCTGCTGCACGTTCTGGGTGCCGCGCGCGTGCTGGGTGATGCCCATGCCGTAGGTCACGATGGTGGCGTTGGACTTGGCGTAGGCCGCGGCGACCTGCTCCAGGTTGGCGCGCGTCAGTCCGCTGGCGCGCTCGATGTCGGCCCACGCGGTGGCGTCCAGGTCCTCGACGTAGGCGTCGAAGCCGTGGGTGTGTTCGGCGATGAAGGCGTGGTCGATCGCGCCGGGCGCCTGCCGGTCCAGCGTCAGCAGCGCCTTCATGATGCCCTTGAGCGCGGCGGCGTCCCCGCCCACGCGCACCTGGTAGTACGTGGACGCGATGCGGGTCGAGCCCAGCGTGCCCATCTCGATGGGGTTCTGCGGATCGGCGAAGCGTTCCAGCGCGCGCTCGCGCAGCGGGTTGAAGACGATGATGGGCACGCCGCGGCGGGCGCATTCGTGCAGCGTGCCCATCATGCGCGGATGGTTCGTGCCGGGGTTGTGGCCCATCGAGATGATCAGGTCGCAGGTGTCGAAGTCGTCCAGCGACACCGTGCCCTTGCCGATGCCGATGGTCTGCGGCAGCCCGACGCTGGTGGCCTCGTGGCACATGTTCGAGCAATCGGGGAAATTGTTGGTGCCGTACTCGCGGGCGTACAGGCTGAACAGGAACGCCGCTTCGTTCGAGGCGCGGCCCGAGGTGTAGAACTCGACCGAATCCGGATCGGGCAGGCTGGAGAGGGTGCGCCCGATGTGCTGGAACGCGGCGTCCCATTCAATCGGCTGATAGGTGTCGGTGGCGGCGTCGTAGCGCAGCGGGTGTGTCAGCCGGCCGGCGTCTTCCAGGTCGTGATCGGACCAGGTCAGCAGCTCGGTCACGGTGTGCGCGGCGAAGAATTCCGGCGTCACGCGTTTCTTGGTGGCTTCCCAGGTCACGGCCTTGGCGCCGTTTTCGCAGAACTGGAAGGTCGAGGTGTGGGCCTTGTCCGGCCATGCGCAGCCCGGGCAGTCGAAGCCGTCCGGCTTGTTGGTGCGAAACAGCAGCACCGGCGCTTCGGCGATCCGCATCTGGTCCGCGATGGCTTGCGCGGTGGCCTTGAGCGCGCCCCAGCCGCCGGCGGGCGCGTCGTAGCGTTGGATGCCGGTCAGGTTGCGTGATGTCATGTGAGCCTCTTCATGTCGAGCCGCGCAGCGGCGCGCCGGCCGCTGCCGGCGTCCGGGCGGTCCAGGCCGCGCAAAAATGGTGGGTGGCGGTGGCGCCGGCCACCGCCAGGATCATCGGCACCAGGAACCCCTGGTCCACGCGCGTGAATTCCAGGAGCAGGACGGTGGCCGTCAGCGGCATGCGCATCGAGGCCGCCAGGAAGGCCGCCGCGCCCACCACGGCGTAGGCGCCGGGCGGCGCGTCGGGCCAGATCAGGTTCCAGGCGCCGCCCAGCACCACCGCCAGCAGGGCGCCGATGGCGATGCCCGGCGTCAGCAGGCCGCCGGACGCGCCGGCGCGCAGCGAACCGCTGGTGATCGCCACCTTCAACACCAGCAGCAGGGCCGCCATGCCCAGGGTCAGTTCGCTGCTGAAGCCCAGCTGGGCCGGGCCCTTGCCGTTGCCCAGCAGCGCCGGCAGGAAGACCGCCAGGACGCCGATCAGCGTGAAGTTCACCAGTGCCGCCAGCGGCAGCCGCCAGCCGCGCGCCGCCTGGCGCCGCGCGGCCGATGTCAGTTGCACGAAAGCGTGCGCCGCCACGCCGAAGACCGGCCCGGCCAGCACCGCCCAGACGATCAGGCTGGCGCCCGCCGTCATCGGCGGCACCGCGTATTGGATTTCGTTGCCCAGCCCGATCCAGGCGACGACGGCGCCGATGCAGCACGTGGCCAGCGCCACGGCCGCCGCGGGCCACGCGAACGTGCCCAGCAATACTTCCAGCACGAACAGCGCCGCGCCCAGCGGCACGTTGTACACGGCGGCCAGGCCCGCGCCCGCGCCGCACGCGACGATCAACCGGCGCTGGTCGGGCGGCAGGCGCAGCCATGCCGATACGCCGCCGGCCGCCAGCGCGCCGACCTCGCGCGGCGCCACTTCGCGCCCCAGGGGCGATCCCAGCCCGACGGTCACGATCTGCAGCAGGGCATGCGCCAGGGTGGTCCTGGCCGGCATGCGGGCGGCGGGGGCCTGCACCGCCTGTGTCACGCTGACCAGCGGCCGTCCGAAGCGGTAGACCAGCCACCAGCCGCCGCCGGCCACCAGGCCGCACAGCATCAACACCGCCAGGCGGCGGACGTCGCTGGCGGCTTCGACGCCCTGGAGGAAGGTTTCGGTCCCGACGATGCGGTCCAGGCTGTAGCCGTACGCCAGGTGCTGCACGGCGTGCAGCAACATGCCCAGCAGCATGCCGCCCAGGCCGGCGGTCAGGCCGGTCAGGAGGATGGCGAGCAGGAATCGGGGGCGGGATGCGGGGGGATCGTCAGCCGGCGCTTCATTCATACCAGGATGGGCTCCTGTCGACGGCGAGCGGCGGGGGCCCGCTTTCGATTGATGATGATGGACTGTAGGCCGGGTGGCGTCAACGAATTGTTAAGAGCCGGCGGGGGCAGGCCGCCGGGGGGATCGCCGGCCCGCATCCGCGCCCGGCGGCGGGCTCGGCGCCGCCAGCGCTCAGTAGGCCTTGCCCGCGATGCGGTTGGCCCAGTCCAGGTCCAGCCAGCGCGGATCGGCGGGGATCTTGTCCAGGTTGCCCAGGTCCACCTGCGTCTGCAGCGCATCGGTCAGCGCCTGCGGCGGGATGGCCACGGAGTCGGCGAACACGCCGTCCTCGATCAGGCGCGTCACCGACTTGCGCACCACCTCGGGCGGCAGGTTGGGGAACAGCTTCAGGCCGCTCTGCACCGCCGCCTCGGGATCCTTGCGGATGGCCTTGAGCGCGCGGTCCAGTCCCGAGACCAGCTTTTGCGACACCTTGGGGTCGATATCCTGCCGGGTCGAGATGGCCGAGAAGGTGTAGGGGCCGATCTCGCGCGAGAAGGCGGACACCACCTTGTAGCCCTGGGCCTCGGCCTGCGAGGCGCCCGGCTCGTACAGCACGGCGCAGTCGGCCTGGCCGGCCGCCAGCGGGCCGACCTCGTTGCCCAACGGCACTTCCAGCAGGTTCAGGTCGCGCTTCGGATCGAGGCCGGCCTTGCGGACGATCTTCAGGAAGGCCGAGGTGCTGGTGGTCGGCATGGCGCCGGTGGCGACCGTGGCGCCCTTCAGGCTGGTGAAGTCCTTGAAGGCGAAGGAGGACTTGCACGTCAGCCAGACGCCCAGGCGGTTGAGCGTGCCGCCCACGACCTTGACGGGCGCGCCGCGGCCGAACGAGATGGCGGTCCATTCGGGGCCATGCAGCGAGAAGTCGGCGCTCCTGGAGATGACCGCGGCCAGGGCGTTGGTCGAGGACGAGGCGACGTCGATGCGCACGTCCAGGCCTTCCTCCTTGAAATAGCCGTGCTCTTCGGCGAAGTACACCGGCAGGTAGAAGACCGACTTGAACGCCGCGGACACCACGGCTTTGTCGTTGGCGTGGGCGGCCAGGCTGAAAAGAGACAGGGCGGCGGCGAGCGCCAGGCGGGTACGCTTCATGAGGGGCGGGATCAGAGTTTGAATTGGGTGGCGTAGGTCTGGTCTTTCCAGCGCAGCAGTCGTTTCTCGGCGATGTCCACGCCGGCGTAGAGCACGAAGCCCAGCAGCATGAGCGTGAAGATGCCGACCCAGACCGTGTTCAGGTCATACAGCGACGAAGCCACGAAGATGACGTGGCCGATGCCGTACTTGGACGAAATGAATTCGCCCACCACGGTGCCGACCAGCGCGAAGCCGATATTGATGCGGAAGGTGCTGATGATGTAGGGCAGGGCGGCGGGCACCACCACCTTGCCGAACACCTGGCCCTTGGTGGCGCCCAGCGACACCATCATGCGCTGGATGTCCGGGTCGGTGTCCTTGGCGGCCTGGAAGGCGGCCAGCAGCGCGACGATGGCGGTCAGCGAGATCGACAGCGCCACCTTGGAGATGACGCCGGTGCCGAACCACAGGATGACCAGCGGGGCGAAGGCGATCTTGGGAACGCTGTTGATGGCCACCAGGATCGGCTCCACTACCTTGGCGGCGTAGGGCGAATACCACAGCGACAGGCCGGGCACGGTCCCCAGGGCGGTGCCGACCACGAAGCCCAGGGCCGACGCCCACAGCGTGTAGGCCGCATGTTCGGCCAGTTCGCCGGAGCGGATCAGCTTCCAGGCGGCGTCCACCACGCCGGCCGGCGAGCCGAACAGGAAGCCGTTGATGTAGCCCGCGCGCACGCCCAGTTCCCAGCTGCCGAACAGGATGACCAGGATGGCGAGCTGGGCGACCAGCACGGGCGGGCGCAAGCGGCGCGGACGCGGCGCGGCGGGCGCGGGCGTGGACAGGGTGGTGCTCATGCGGCCTCCGCCTGCCCGGTCTGGATGTCCAGTTCCTGGCAGAGGGTGTCGAAATAGGAAGAGAAGCGCGGATCGCGCCGCGCCGCCAGCGGCGATGCCTGCGCGCCCAGCGCGATGTCATGGACGCGCTTGAGGCGGCCGGGCCGGGCGCTCAGGACGAAGATGCGTTGCGACAGCGCGATGGCTTCGTCGATGTCGTGCGTCACCAGCACCACGGTCTTGCCCTGCCTGCGCGCCGTGTCGGCGAGCATGGTTTCCAGGAACAGGCGCGTCTGGTAGTCCAGGGCGGAGAAGGGTTCGTCCAGCAGCAGCACGTCGGGATCGGGCAGCAGCGTGCGGGCCAGCGCCACGCGCTGCCGCATGCCGCCCGACAGGGCCTTGGGGTAGCTGTCCTGGAACTGCAGCAGGCCGAAGGTGTGCAGGTATTCGCGGGCGCGCTCGACCGATTCGGCGCGCGGCGTGCCGCGCACTTCCAGCCCGACGATCACGTTGTCCAGCACCGTGCGCCAGGGCATCAGCAGGTCGCGCTGCAGCATGTAGCCGACGCGGCCGCGCAGGTCGGCCACCGGCTTGCCATCGAGCGCGATGCTGCCGCTGTCGGGCTCCAGCAGGCCGGTGAGGATGTTGAACAGGGTGGATTTGCCGCAGCCCGAGGGGCCGATGATGCTGACGAATTCGCCGCTGGCGGCCTCCAGGCTGATGTCGTCCAGCACCTGCACGCTGCCCTGGTCGCCATGGAAATGCTTGCTGATGCCGCGGACCTGCAGCTTGGGAACGGAAACGCTCGACATGCGGGACCCGCTCAGGTGGACGACAGTTCGAAAGCCACCACGTCTTCGGCCGGCACTTCCAGGGCTTCGTTGAATCGCTTGAAGAAACTGCACAGCGCGATGCGGATCGTCAATTCGACCACGCCGGCTTCGTCGTAATAGCGGCTGACGCGGGCGCGCAGTTCGTCGCTGATGCGCGCGGCGTCCAGCGTCACCGCCACGGCGTAGTCGCGCACGGCCAGATCATGGTCGTCCAGTCCCGGCACCTGCGGTTCCAGCAGGCGGTCGATGGCCTCCTGCGAAATGCCCTGCGACGCCAGCTTGGGTTCATGCAGCGCCACGCAGTAGTGGCAGGCATGCGCCTTGGAGGCGGCCAGCAAGGCGATTTCGAGATGGCGCGGCGAAATCAGGCCATCCTTCTTGGACGCGACGAGATAGGAGAACAGATGCCTGAGCGCCGGCGGCCGCGGCAGGAACGCGCCAAGCATGTTGGCGTAGGGGCCGTAGTCTTTGAGCAGCTGTTGGTAGAGGGCGGCGGTGTCGGGATCGAGCTTGCTCGGATCCGGGGGAGAAAGGCGGGACACGATGGATACGGTGATTGACTGACGCCTGCATCCTAGCCAGCGCGGCGCGCCGGGAGAAATACATATGTCCCATATTCATATAACCGCCGCGGCCGCGGCGGTCATATGAACTCCGTTATCGCGATATGTGATACCTCAACGCCGGGGAAGATCCCCGCGATACACGAGATGGATCTTGTTGCCGTCGGGGTCGCGCAGATAGGCGCCGTAGTAGCCGTCGCCGTAATGCGGCCGGGGGCCGGGAGCGCCCTCATCCGCGCCGCCCGCGGCCAGGCCGGCGGCATGGGCGCGGTCCACTGCCTGTGCGTCGGGTGCGAGGAAAGCCACCATGCTGCCGTTGCCGGCGCTCGGGGGTTGCCCGTTGAACGGCGTATAGGCATAGAAGCGCGGCAATGTCGCGCCGGGAACGATCCAGCAGCGCGATGCGGGACCGCCGTCCGGCGTGACCGGCCGCTGGCGCAGGCCGAGCGGCTCGAGGATGGCGTCGTAGAAGTCCGAGGCGCGCGCCAGGTCGCTGACGCCGACGGTGATATGACCGAACATGATGCGTGCTCCTTGCGTGTTGTCGTTGGTCAGCGCACCGCGAACCAGTCCTCGCCCAGGCTGCCGTTCATGCCGCAGAAGGGCGGGCCGAAGCCGTCCTGCTTGACGCCGGGGGGCGGTATCTCGCGGGCCGCCAGCACCGCGCCGCGGCGCGTCAGCGACAGCACCCAGGGCGGGCCATCCTGGTAGGTGACGTGCAGGCTGTCGCCGGAGACGACCCCCTTGCCGCTCAGGTCGCAGACCCAGCGGCCGTTGTAGGGCTGGGCCGAGTTGGCTTCCACGAACAACTGGCCATCGGAGCCCTGCTTGATCTCGATTTCGCCTTCGATGTTCTTCCACTTGCCGACGAAGCCGGCGGGCGGCTGCGGGTTGATGGCCTTCAGGAACGCCAGGCGGGACCGCATGCTGGCGCCGATCGCCTTGGCCGGCGTGCTGCCGGAGTAGGGGTCGGCATAGATCTGGTCGCGCACCGCCAGGAAGTAGCGCTGGTCGTTGGTCAGCGACTTGGCGGCCTCGGCGTCGAGCTTGCCGCGCACCGCTTTGTATTGCTGCGCGATGGCCGCGTCCTGGTCTGCCAGCGCCGAGTTGGCGCATAGGGATTTTTCGACGGGGGTGGTGGCTTTGGCGCAGTTGAAGGAGGGGCTGGCTGCGGTGGCGCTGCCTGCCACGGCGAGGGCCGCGGCAGAGACCAGATGACGGATCATGGAATGAAGCTCTCCGGATTGCGTGAACGTTCGGCCGGCATCGTTGGCGCCGGGAAGCCGGCTCAGTTTACCGGTGCTGCGATTTGGCCGGCGCCATGGCGGCCAGGCTCAGTCCCGCGGCCAGCGCGCCGCAGGCGCAGATCGCCAGCGGCAGCAGCGCGGGCCCTTGCGGCGCCAGGCTGACGGCGTAGCCGATGGCGGCCGACATCAGGTAGTGCAGCGTGCCCATCAGCGCCGACGCCACGCCCGCCTGCTTGCCGGCGTGGCTCATGGTCAGGGCGGTGAGGTTGCCGAAGACCAGCCCGAGCGCGCCGACGGCGACGGCCAGCAGGCCCGCGTACACGGCGAACGGCGCCTGGCCGGCCCGCGCCAGCAGGAACAGGACCAGCCCCGCCAGCGCGTGTGCCGCGATGCCGGCCAGCAGGATGGCAGCGGCGGAGCGTCTTTGGTCAAGCAGCCGGTTGCTGATCATGCCGCCCAGCACCAGCGCCACCGAGTTGCCGGCGAACAGATAGCTGAACTGCGTGGCGCTCAGCCCGAAGTGGCCGGTGAACACGAAGGCCGACGCGCTGATGTAGTTGAACAGCGACCCCAGGATGAAGCCGCCGGCCAGCGTATAGGCCATGAAGGCCGGATGCCGCAGCTGCCGGCCATAGGCGCGCAGGATGGCGCCGGCATGCAGCGGCGCGCGGCGCTCGGCCGGCAGCGAGTCGGGCAGCGCGCGCCAGCCCCACGCCAGTCCGGCCGCGCCCAGGCCCGCCAACACCCAGAAGATGCCGCGCCAGCCGCCATGCGCGAGCAGGCTGCCGCCCAGGATCGGCGCGGCGATGGGGGCGATCATCATGACCTGCATCAAGAGCGAGAAGATGCGCGCCGACTCGGCCACGCCGCACAGGTCGGCGACGATGGCGCGCGGCGTCACCAGGCCCGCCGCCGCGCCCAGCGCCTGCACGAAGCGGGCGGCCAGCAGCCATTCCACCGTCGGCGCGAGGGCCGCCATCACCGAGCCCGCGACGAAGATGGCCACGCCGGCCAGCAGCGGCAGGCGGCGGCCGTAGCGGTCCAGCAGCGGGCCGTACAGGGCCTGGCCGATGGCCAGCCCCGCCAGGAATACGGAAAGCGTCTGCTGGATGCGTCCGGCCGATACGCCGAAGTCCTCGGCGATGGCGGGCATGCCCGGCAGGTACATGTCGATCGCCATGGCGTCGAGCGCGGTCAGCAGCGCCAGCAGCAGGATCAGGCCGGCGCCGATCAGGCCGCCGCGTTGGGTCGTGGCGGCGCCGCTCATGCCGCGCGCTCCGGCCCGATGGCGTGCGCCAAGGCGTCGGCCTGCAGGCGCTGCATGGCGGCCAGCCGCTGCCCCGCCTGATCGGCATTGGTGTAGACCAGCTTGACCTGCACGGCATCGATCATGCCCAGGTAGGCCTCGGCGTAGCGCGCCGCGGCCGCCTTCGACAGACGGGCGCGCTTGCCGACCCAGGCGCGCAGCCGGGCGTCGAAGTCCGCGCGCAACTGCGCCAGATAGGTTTCGTAGTCGGCGGTGATGGCGGTCTCGAGCGTCTCGGGCGGGACGTAGCTGGCGCGCAGCAGGAAGCGCAGGTGCAGGGAGTCGCCATGGCGCCCGACCAGATGGGCGCAATAGGCGGAGCCGGGCAGGGCGTTGCCGGCCTCGGCGTCGAAGCAGTCCCGCGCCAGCTGCATTTCCAGCGCCAGCGCGTCGGTGAAGATCTCGCGGTACAGGGCGTCCTTGCTGGCGAAATGCGTATAGAGCGAGGCCTTGCGGATGCCGACGGTGTCGGCGATATCGGCGAGCGATGCGCCATCGTAGCCCTGGTTGGCGAAGTGGCCGAGCGCGGCGTCGAGGATGCGCTGGACGGAAGGGGTGCGTGTCATGGCGGGGAGGTCCTGGTCGATCCGCTGAAGGCCGGGGGCGGACGCCGTTGATGGCCGGCCTTCAGGTGGGCGGACTTTAAACTAACTACCGGTCGGTAGTCTAGTGCCTGGCACGCGGCAGGGGGGGCAGGCGCGGCGGATTCAGCCCGCGGCGAAATCGGTCGAGCGCGCCAGCGCTTCCCAGGCCTGCGTCTCGCGGGCCACGTAGGCCTGCTTGTCGGCGATGGCCGCCAGGGTGTCGCTGCCCAGCGGCAGGCGCAGCGGCGGTTCGGCGGCGTTGGCCAATTCGACCATGGCCGCGGCCAATTTGACGGGGTCGCCGGGCTGCTGATGGTTCAGGTGCACGGCCTTCTGGCGCACCTGGCCCGACGTCGCCGCATAGTCGGCGATCTCGCCCGGGGCGACCACCAGCGAGGTGGCATCCAGGAAGTCGGTGCGGAAGTAGCCGGGTTCGACCACGGTGGCGTGGATGCCCAGCGGCGCCAGCTCGTCGCGCAGGGCCTCGGTCAACCCCTCGACGGCGAACTTGGTCGAGCAGTACGCGCCGAAGCCGGCGCCCGAGCGGAAGCCGCCGATGGACGAGATGTTGATGACATGGCCGGCGCGGCGCGCGCGCATGGCCGGCAGCACCGCGCGGGTCACGTTGAGCAGGCCGAAGACGTTGGTGTCGTACATGCGGCGCACGTCGGCGTCGCTGGACTCCTCGACCGCGCCCAGCAGGCCGAAGCCGGCGTTGTTGACCAGCACGTCGATGCGGCCGAAGGCGTCCAGCGCGGCGGCGGCCGCCGCCTGGGCCTGCTCGGGGCGGGTCACGTCCAGCGCGACCGGCAGCAGGCCGGGCGCCTGGCCCAGGCGCTCGATGATGGCGGCGGTATCGCGGCCGGCGGCGACCACGGCATTGCCGTCGGCCAGGGCGGCCTTGGCGATCAGCGCGCCCAGGCCGCGCGAGGCGCCGGTAATGAACCAGACTTTCTTGAAATTCGTCGGGGTGTTCATGCGTTTCTCCTGTCAGGGGGATGGGGTGAAACGCATGGTAGAGAGCCGTGGGTGTTCCGAATAGCGGCTATTCAATAGAATGATAATCAACTTTTATTTGCCAATCGGCCGCCCCGGCCGGCCGGGAGATCCGCCATGAACGAAGTCCGAGCCCTGACCATCTTCGTGCGCACCGCCATGTTGGGCAGCCTGCGCAAGGCGGCGGTGGACCAGGGCATTTCGCCGCAGGCGGCGAGCCACGCGGTGATGCAGCTGGAGAAATCGCTGGGCGTGCAGCTGCTGCGCCGGACCACGCGCAAGCTGAGCCTGACCGAGGCGGGACAGCGGCTGCTCGACAATGCCAGTCCGGCCCTGGGGCTGCTGTCGAACGCGCTGGCGGATGCGCGGCGCGCGGGTGACGAGATCAACGGCCCGCTGCGCATCAGCGCGCCACGGGCGCTGATCCACTGCATGCTGTGGCAGCACGTGCTGGCGTTCGCGCGGGAATATCCCGGCGTGCAGCTCGATGTGCATTTCGATGACCGCTTCACCGATCTGGTCACCGACCGGGCCGACGTGGGTTTTCGCGGCGGCTCGCTGCCGGCGGCGGGCACCGTGGCGCGGCGGCTGGTGCCGATCCAGCTGCTGATCTGCGCGTCGCCCGACTACCTGGCGCGCCACGGCGCGCCCGCGGATATCGACGATCTGGCGCGGCATCGCTGCACCGGATACATCCACGCCAACACCGGCAAGCTCGCGCCGTGGGCATTCCAGGTCGACGGCGAGCAGGTCTACCGCGAGATCACGCCGGCGCTGTGCATGAACGATATCGACGCCGAGGCCCAGACCGTGCTGGCGGGCGAGGCCATTGGCCAGCTGGGCAGCTTCAGCGCCGTGCCGCACATCCGCGCCGGCCGGCTGGTGCCGCTGCTGCTGCGGCACGTGGTGTATCTGGAGGGCATCTACCTGTACTACGGCCGCCGCACCGAGCAGCCGCTGCGCGTGCGCACGTTCGTGGACTTCATCGTCGGGCGGCTGGAAGGGAACCGCCAGTTTTTCCTGGAGCCTGGCGAGCTGGAGCAAGGACGAAGCGGGCCGTGACAGCCCCGCCGCGTCAGGTCCGCGGCGTCTCGCTTTCCAACACCGCCAGCACGCCGATGATCAGCGCCTGCATGCCCTGATCGAGTTCCGCTTCCATCTCGGCCTCTTCGGCGGCGCGCGCCGCCTCGACCACCGGTTCCAGGCCGGCTACCGAATACACCGTGTCGGCCACCGCCATGCAATGGAACGCCACGGTCGCCAGCAGCATGCGCGCCTGTTCCCTTGAAATGCCGTAGGCATGGGCGATGTGGCGCTGGTGCCCCTCGATCTTGGCGATCATTGACGGCGTGGCCGCCAGCCGCCGGATCACGTAGGGCGTCACGCCCGGATGCGCCTTGACGAACTCGCGCACCGACGCGGTGAACACGGTCAGGTATTCCTTCAGCCCGCCGCGGTCGCTGCCGCTGGCTTGCGGGATCTGCCAGCGCTTGAAGATCTCCTCGGCGATCAGGCGCTTGAGCGCCTCCAGGCTCGGCACGTGCTTGTAGAGCGCCATGTGGCTGACGCCCAGCGCGGCGGCGACGCCGACGAAGGTGAGGTTGGGCAAGCCCATCGCTATGCCGGCGTCGGCGATCCGCTCCAGGGTGATGGTGGGCGGGCGGCCCCGCGCCGGACGGCGCTCTGGCGGGTTCATGTCTGGTCCTTGGTGGTGGCGGCGGCTATCCGTCACTTTAACCCGCGCACGATTATTTAGTTTATTGCAATGCAACTAATTCAATATTTAGTTTATAGTCATGCAAATAATTATCACCAACATCTGGGTAGTCCGATTTCATGAGCACGTCCGCAGTCGCCGCGGCCACACCTGGCCCGCTCAGGCAAGTGTTGTCCCCGATCCGCGGGCAACTGATCGCCGCGGCGGCGCTGGCCTCGGTGGGCGCCATGCTGACGCTGGCGCCGCTGGCGGGTATCGCGCACATCGCCCAGCTGCTGCTGGCCGGCCTCGATGCGGCGGATGCCGCCCAGGCGTCGCGGCGGGCCGAACTCTGGTGGGTGGCGGGCGCCAGCGTGGCTTGCCTGTTCGCCGGCATGGCGCTGGTGTCCGCCGGCGAGCTGACCGCGCATCTGGCCGACAACCGCATCACGCATCACCTGCGCCTGGCCGTGGCGCGGCGGCTGGCGCAGGCGCCGCTGGGCTGGTTCACCGGCCGCGCGTCGGGCGAGGTCAAGCAGGCGATGCAGGATGACATCGCCACGCTGCACAGCCTGACCGCGCATTTCTACACGGCGGTGGGCCGCGCGGCGGGCGCCATCGGGCTGTCGGTCATCTACCTGTTCGCGCTGGACTGGCGCATGGCGCTGGCGGCGTTGCTGCCATTTCCGGGGTTCTTCCTGTTCCTGCGCCGCGCCATGAAGGCCGGCGGCGCCGAGATGCAGACCTTCGTCACCCGGCTCGAGCGCCTGAACGGCGCGACCGTCGAGTTCGTCGGCGGGATGCCGGTGGTCAAGGCGTTCGGCGTCGATGGCAAGGCGCATCGCGGCTACCACGAGGCCGTGGATGGACTCGCCGAGGCCTTCCGCCGCTTCACGCGTCCGCTGGTGGCGGCGATGGCCCATGCGCACGCCATGATCGCCCCGGTCACGGTGCTGGGGGGGGTGCTGGCCAGCGGCGCCCTGTTCGTCGGCCTGGGCTGGATCGCGCCGGTGGACGTGTTGCCATTCGCGCTGGTGGCGCCGGGCATCTGCGCGCCGGTGCTGCTGCTGCATACGCTGCTGCACGACCTGGGCAGCGCCACGGCCGCCGCGCAGCGCGTGCTGGCGCTGCTGCGGACACCGGTGCTGGCAGCGCCCGGGAGCGGCCGGCGCGAGACGCCGGCCGGCCACGAGGTGCGCTTCGAGAATGTCGGCTATGCCTACGGCGAGGCGCGCCCGGCGTTGTCGAACATCAGTTTCACGCTGCAACCCGGCACCGTCACGGCCGTCGTCGGCACGTCGGGCGCGGGCAAGTCCACGCTGGCGCGGCTGTTGCTGCGGTTCTTCGATCCGGCCGAGGGGCGCATCACGTTGGGCGGGGTGGACCTGCGGCACATCGAGACCACGCAGCTCTACCGGCGCATCGGCTTCGTGTTGCAGGAAGTGCGCCTGATCCACGCCAGCATCCACGACAACATCGCGCTGGGTCGGCCGGCGGCCAGCCGCCAGGAGGTCGAGGCCGCCGCGCGCGCCGCCAACATCCATGAACGCATCCTGGCGCTGCCGCGCGGCTACGACTCGGTGGTCGGCGAGGACGCCCAACTGTCGGGTGGCGAACGCCAGCGCGTGAGCATCGCGCGCGCCGTGTTGCTCGACGCGCCGGTGCTGGTGTGCGACGAGGCCACGGCGGCGGCCGATGCCGGCAACGAGGTGGCGATCCAGGAGGCGCTGTCGCGCTTCGCGCAAGGGCGCACGCTGATGGTGATCGCCCATCGGCTGGATACGGTGATGCACGCCGACCGCATTCTGGTTCTGGAGGACGGCGCCATCGTCGAGCAGGGCCGGCACGACGCGCTGCTGGCGCAGGGCGGCCGCTATGCCCGGCTGTGGGCGCTGGGCGGCTACGACGTGGCGGCGGAACAGGCGGGGGCGTCATGCTGAAGACGTTCCTGCTGTTGCTGGGCAAGGAGGCGTCCGTGCTGCGGCGCTATGCCGGGATGGCCATCGCCTATGGCGTGCTGTGCGGGGTGGCCATCGCCTCGCTGGCGCCGGTGCTGATCCATCTGCTCGACGGCGACGTGCGGCGGATGGCGCCTTGGCTGGCGCTGCTCGCGGCCGAGGTGGCGGTTTGCTGGCTGTTGCGGCGCCAGGTGGAGCGGGCCGGCGTGCGCGTGGGCGTGGCCATCCTGCAAAGCGGCCGCCATCGCCTGGGCGAGCACGTGGCGCGGTTGCCGGTCGGATGGTTCACGCCGGCGAACACGGCGCGTCTGGGGCATGTGGTCACGCAGGGCATGATGGCGGTGGCCCAGCTTCCCGCGCACGTGTTCACGCCGGTGCTCACCGGGATCGTGACGCCGATGGTGCTGGTGGTGGCGCTGTTCGCGCAGCACTGGCTGCTGGGCGTGATCGCGCTGCTGGCGCTGCCGCTGCTGGCCGGCGTCCTGGCATTGACGGCCGCCATGTCGCGGCGGGCGGACGACGCGTTCCATCGCAGCTTTGCCGATGCCAGCCAGCGCGTGGTGGAGTTCGCCCAGGCGCAGTCCGTGCTGCGCGCGTTCAATGGCGACGGCGGCGGCCTGCGCTTGCTGGAGCAGGCGGTCGAACGCCAGCGCCAGGCCGGCGCGCGGTTGATCTGGTTGTCGGCGGGGGCGGCCGTCCTGAATGCCTGGGCCGCGCAGGCGGCATTCGCCGCCATGCTGATGGCGGCGGTGTGGTGGGCCAACGATCTCGCGGGCGGCCCGCTGGCGCCCGGCGCGGCCGCGGCGGTCATTGTCTCGCTGGTGCTGGCGGCCCGCTACGTCGACGCGCTGCTGGAAGTGGCGGGCTATGGCGAAGTGCTGCGCGGCGCGCGCGGCCAGCTCGATGCCATCGCGGCGCTGTTCGCGGTGCAGCCGCTGCCGGAGCCCGGGACGCCGCAGGCGCCGCGCGATGGCGCGATCGAACTGCGCGAGGTGGACTTCCGCTACGCGCCGGAGGAAGCGGACGTATTGCGCGGCGTGACGCTGCGCATCGCGCCGGGCAGCATGGTCGCCCTGATCGGCGAGTCCGGTTCCGGCAAGACCACACTGGCGCGGCTGATCGCCCGCTTTTTCGACGCGACCGCGGGCAGCGTCAGCGTCGGCGGCGTCGATGTGAGGCAGATCGCCAGCGCGCGCCTGGCCGGCCAGATCCGCCAGATCTTCCAGGACAACTATCTGTTTTCGGGCAGCATCGCCGACAACATCCGCGTCGGCAAGCCGGACGCCAGCGACGCCGAGGTCATGGATGCCGCGCGGCAGGCAGGCGTGGCGGCGATTGCCGAACGGCTGCCGCAAGGCCTGGACACGGCGGTGGGCGAGGGCGGCGCGCGCCTGTCCGGCGGCGAACGCCAGCGCGTCGCCATTGCCCGCGCCTTGATCAGCGCCGCCCCGATCCTGCTGGTGGACGAGGCGACCGCGGCGCTGGATGCCGAGAACCAGATCGTCGTCACCGAGGCGCTGGCGCGGTTGCGCGGCCGCTGCACGCTGGTGGTGATTGCCCATCAGCTCTCCACGGTGGCGATGGCCGACCAGGTCGTGGTGCTGGAAGCGGGCCGCATTGTCGAACAGGGGTCGCCCACGCTGCTGCGCGCGAGCCAGGGGCGCTATGCGCGATTCCTGGCGCAGCGTCGGGCTGCCAAGGGCTGGCGCATCGCCGCCGCGGCGCCGGACGAGGCGGGCGGCTGATGCGTGCGGGGTTGATCGGCGTGTTCATCGTGCTGTGCGGCGCGTCGCTGCTGGTGGGCGCGCGGCAGATGGCATGGTCGCAGGTGTTGTCGCTGTCGGGCGACGCCTGGCTGACGCTGACGGCGAGCCGGCTGCCGCGCCTGGCGGCGCTGGTGCTGACGGGCGTGGGGCTGTCGGTCTGCGGCGTGATCCTGCAGCACGTGGTGCGCAACAAGTTCGTCGAACCCGCCACCTCGGGCGGGCTGGACGCCGCCAAGTTCGGCATCCTGGTGTCGCTGACGCTGGCGCCCGCCGCCGGCGCGACCGTGCGGATGCTGTTCGCGCTGGCGTTCTGCCTGGCCGCCAGCCTGCTCTTCGTGGCGATCGTGCGCCGCGTGAAGTTCAAGAACACCGTGCTGGTGCCGGTGATCGGCCTGATGTACGGCGGCGTGCTGAGCGCGCTGGCCGAGTTCCATGCCTATCGCCACAACATCCTGCAGAGCATGCAGGGCTGGATGCTGGGCGATTTCTCCCGGATCGTGCAGGGGAACTACGAAATCATCTACCTGATCCTGCCGATCGTCGCGTTGACGTATCTGTACGCGCACCGTTTCACCGTGCTGGGCATGGGCGAGGGCGTGGCGTCGAGCCTGGGGCTGAACTATGGCGCCACCGTGGCGCTGGGGCTGATGCTGGTGGCCGTGACGGTGTCCGCCACGGTCATCACGGTCGGCGCGATTCCCTTCGTCGGCCTGGTGGTGCCGAATCTGGTGGCGCTGCATTACGGCGACAACCTGAGCCGCACCCTGCCGGTGGTGGCGCTGGGCGGCGCGTCGCTGCTGCTGGCCTGCGACGTGCTCGGGCGCCTGCTGATCCACCCGTTCGAAGTGCCCATCGGCCTGACCGCGGGCGGGCTGGGCGGCCTGCTGTTCCTGGCGCTGATCTTCTGGAAACACCGATGATGCGCCTGGCTTCGCGGCACCTGGCCTGGATGCTCGTCATCGCCCTGGCGCTGGCGTTCCTGTTCCTGGGCGCCGGCCTGGATTTCGACTACGTCATCCCCAAGCGGCTGGCGCGGCTGGCGGCCATGCTGATCGGCGGCGTGGCCATCGCCTGGTCGTCGATCGTGTTCCAGACGCTGACGGGCAATCGCATCCTGACGCCGGCCATCATGGGCTACGAGGCGGTCTACCTGTTGCTGCAATCGCTGCTGGTGCTGGGGCTGGGCGCGCAGAGCCTGGTGCTGCTGGGGGCGCACGGCAACTTCTTCCTGTCGGTGGCGGTGATGCTGGGCTATTCGTGGCTGATCCATCGCGGGCTGTTCAGCCAGGGCCGGCAGAACGTCCACTTCCTGCTGCTGGCGGGGTTGGTGCTGACGATGGTGATCGGCACCTTCACGCAGTTCGTGCAGCTCAAGACCAGCCCCGGCGAGTTCTCGATCCTGCTGGGTTTTTCGCAGGCGTCGTTCAACAAGACCGAACCGGCGCAGCTGCTGGTGTCGGGGCTGCTGGTGGCGGGCGTGTGCCTGGCCGGCCTGAAGACCCTGCCGACGCTGGACGTGATGTCGCTGGGGCGCGACCAGGCGATGTCGCTGGGCGTGGATTATCCGCGCCAGGTGCGGCGGCATTTGGCGTTGATCGCCACGCTGGTCGCGGTGTCGACCAGTCTGCTGGGGCCCACGGCGTTCATGGGCATCTTCGTCGCCAACATGGCTTATGCGCTGACGCGCACGCGCCGGCACCGGGTCACCCTGTCCGCCGGCTGCGCCATCGCGGTGGGTCTGTTCCTGCTGGCCCAGCTGGCGGTGGAGCATCTTTTCAACTACCGGACCACCGTCGGCATCCTGGTCAACCTGGCGTGCGGCGCCTGGTTCCTCGCGCTGATGGCGCGGGCGCGGGGCACCGCATGATTACCGTCAAGCATCTTTCCAAACACTATGGCGCGCGCGCCGTGCTGTCCGACGTCAACGCGCGGTTTCCGGCGGGGCGGCTGACCTCGCTGATCGGCCCCAATGGCGCGGGCAAGACGACGCTGTTGATGATGATCGCGCGGCTGCTGGCGCCGACCCGGGGCGAGATCCTGATCGAAGGCCGCGATGTGTCGGACATCCGCGTCGGCGACTACGCCCGGCGCGTGGCCACGCTGCGCCAGTCTCCCGATTTCAACCTGCGCCTGACGGTCGAGGAGCTGGTCGCGTTCGGCCGCTTCCCCTACAGCCGGGGCGCGCTGACGCCTTTGGACCGGCGCGTGATCGACGAGGCCATCGCGTTCCTGTCGCTGCAACCGCTGCGCCAGGCCTATCTCGACGAGCTGAGCGGCGGGCAGCGGCAGATGGCGTTCCTGGCCATGACCATCGCCCAGCAGACCGACTGCCTGCTGCTCGACGAGCCGCTGAACAACCTCGACATCAAGCACGCCGTACAGATCATGCGGGCGCTGCGCCGCCTGTGCGATATGCACGGCCGCACCGTGATCCTGGTGGTGCACGACATCAACTTCGCGGCCAGTTATTCCGACCACATCGTCGCCATGAAGGACGGCGCGGTGCATTGCGCCGGCACGGTGCCGGAGGTCGTGACCGAGGACCGCTTGCGGGAACTCTATGGGCTGGATTTCGAGATCACGCACGGCGCGCGCGGCCGCCTGTGCAACTACTTCAACCCATCGGGAGAATTGACATGAACGGCAAGCACAGGACCTGGGCGTTCGCCCTGCTGGTGGCCGCCACGATCGCGGTGCAGGGCTGCGGCCAGGAAACGGCGCCCAAGGCGGCGCAACCGTCGCCGTCGTCCGGCGCGGAGGCGCCGCCGGCCTACGCCGCCATCACGGTGCGGCACAAGCTCGGCGTCACCGTCATCGACAGGCAGCCCCGGCGCGTGGTGGCGCTGGACATGAACGAGGTCGACTTCCTGGACCTGCTGGGCGTGCCCGTGGCCGGCATGCCCAAGGACTTCGTGCCGCACTTCCTGGCCAGGTACCGGGACGCGCCGGACGTGCGGGACACGGGCGCGATCGTGCAGCCCAACCTGGAGCGGGTGCACGCGGCCAAGCCCGACCTGATCCTGATCACGTCGCTGCAGGCCAACCACTACAAGGAACTGAGCCAGATCGCGCCGACGATCCATTTCGACGTGGATTACCGCGACAGCCAGGTCAATCACATCGAGGTCGTCAAGGACCACCTGATCACGCTCGGGCGGATCTTCGGCAAGGAAGACCTGGCCCGCCAGCAGGCGGCCGGGCTGGACGAGGAAGTCCAGGCGGCCCGGCGCCTGATCCAGGACCGTCCCGAGAAGGCGCTGATCGTGCTGCACAACAACGGCGCCTTCACGTCCTTCGGCCCGCAGTCGCGCTACGGATTCGTCTTCAACGCGCTGGGCGTGAAGCCGGCCGGCCCGATGGCGGAGGCCGGCCTGCATGGCCAGCCGATCTCCAGCGAATTCATCCAGCAGGCCAATCCCGACGTGATCTACGTGGTGGATCGCACCGCGGTGATGGAACGCCGGCCCGCGCTGACCGCCGAGACGCTGGGCAACCCGTTGCTGCGCGAGACGCCGGCGTGGAAGCACGGCCGCGTGGTCTTTGCCGACGCCGAGGCCTGGTATGTCACGGCTGCCAGCGTGAATTCGCTGCGGATCGTGATCGACGACGTGATGAAGGGCTACCGCGACTGACCCGGTCGGCCGGCGCTTCGGCGCCAATGGTTTTATTGATTAACGATTCCCATTCGCCTCATTGTTTTCATTATTAATGCCGAAACCGATGAAGGCCAATCCACGCTCAACCGAACGGAGCATTCCATGAGCACACGTCGCCATCGTGGCCGCGTCGCGCGTCCCGCATCGCATACCGCGCACGCCAGGACCGCCTTTTCCCTCAACGGCCTGACCGCGGCCCTGTTCGGCCTGACGGCCGGCGCCGCCCTGATCGCGGCCCCGGCCGCGCAGGCCCAGCAGGCCGCCGAGAGTCGCGCCCGCGTCAGCGAGACGGCGGCGCAGGCGCAACCGGACCCGGCCGGCGCCGGGGTCAAGACGCTGCCGGCGGTACGCGTCACGGGCCAGTCCGAGGAGCCCGCCGCGCCCTATGCCGGCGGCCAGGTCACGTACGGCGGCCGCGCCGGCTTCCTGGGCGAGCGGGACTTCATGAGCACGCCGTTCTCGGTCATCAGCTATACCGACAAGTACATCCAGGACCTGCAGGCCCAGGACATCACCGACGTGATCGCCCGCACCGACCCGTCGGTGTTCAGCAACGGCGTCACCGGCGCCTGGAGCGAGAACTACTCGATCCGCGGCTTCAGCTCCAGCACCACCGACATCTCCTTCGGCGGACTGTTCGGCATGGCGCCGTACTACCGCACCACGCCGGAAATGTTCGAGCGCATCGAGGTGCTGAAGGGGCCGTCGGCCCTGCTCAACGGCATGCCGCCGGGCGGCTCGGTGGGCGGCACCGTCAACCTGGTGCCCAAGCGCGCCGGCGATGAGCCGTTGACGCGCCTGACCGCGACCTACATGTCGGACGCGCAGTTCGGCGGCCACCTGGACATGGGACGCCGCTTCGGCGAGGACAAGCAGTTCGGCATCCGCTTCAACGGCGTCTATCGCGATGGCGCCGGCGCGATCAAGGACCAGGACAAGAAGGCGCAACTGGCCGCCGTGGGGCTGGACTGGCGCAGCGAGCGCGTGCGCGTGTCGGCGGATCTGTACGACAGCGACGAGCGCGTGGACGGCGTGACCCGCGGCATCAACCTGGCGCCCGGCGTGGCCGTGCCCAGGCCGCCCAAGGCCGACACCTTGCTGAACCCGGACTGGGCGTATGTGCACAACCGCGATCGCGGCGCCATGGTGCGCGGCGAAGTCGACCTGAGCGACAACCTGATGGCGTACGCCGCGGTCGGCACCAGCCGGTCCGAGTACACCTACAACGGCGCCATCTCCGCTCAGGTGCTCAATGCCGCGGGCGACCTGCGCACCACCATCGGCCAATTGAACATGCACATCAGGAAGACCACCGGGGAGGCTGGGGTCAAGGGCAAGCTGCAGACGGGCGGCATCAAGCACCAGTGGGTGCTGAACACCACCTACTACACCGATACCGAACGCGACTACGGCCGCCGCTCGGTGCCGGGCGCGGACTGGACCACCAACATCTACAAGCCGGTCTGGGGGCCGGAGGTCGATGGCGTCTGGCCGGCGATCCTGCATACCGAGACGCGCCTGATCAGCTACGGCCTGGCGGACACGTTGTCGTTCGCCGAGGACCGGGTGCAGCTGACGCTGGGCGCGCGCCGCCAGGAGGTGCGTTCGGATACCTTCAATGTGGCCACGGGCGCGCGCACCAGCCGCTATGACGCCAGCGCCACCACGCCCGCGGCGGCGATCCTGTTCAAGGCCACCGACAATGTCTCGCTGTACGCCAACTACATCGAGGGACTGAGCAAGGGGCAGACGGCGCCGGTCACCGCCGCCAACGCCGGCGAGCTGTTCGCGCCGTACAAGACCAAGCAGAAGGAGGCTGGCATCAAGGTCGACTTCGGTGACTTCACCCATACCTTGAGCGTGTTCGAGATCACGCGGCCGAGCAGCTACACCAATCCCGTCACCAACGTGTTTTCGTTCGGCGGCGAACAGCGCAACCGGGGCGTGGAATGGGGCTTCTTCGGCGAACCGCTGCGCGGCGTGCGCCTGATGGGCGGCGTGGCGTACATCGACCCGAAGGTCACCAAGGCCGCGCTGGCCGTCAACGAGGGCAGGCAGGCGACCGGCGTGCCCAAGCTGCAGGGCAAGCTGGGCATCGAGTGGGATGTGCCGGCCGTGCAGGGGCTGACGCTGACCGCCAACGCGACCGCGGTGTCCAAGCAGTACATCAGCGCCGACAATTCGCTGTCGGTGGCCGGCCGCACCACCTATGACGTCGGCGCGCGCTACGCCACCAGGGTGGTCGACCGTCCGCTGGTCCTGCGGGCCAGCGTCAACAACCTGACCAACAAGGCGTATTGGGGCATGCCGCAGCTGTCGAGCCTGGCGCTGGGCGCGCCGCGCACCTTCATGCTGTCGGCGTCGATGGACTTCTGACGATGGCAAGCCGCCGGCCCCTTGGCGGCGTCGCGGGCCGGTCTCGCCTATTGGCAGCGCTGCGGCACCTTGCGCAGCGGTTCCGTGTAGCCCAGCGCCGCGACGCGCTCGGCCAGCTGCGCGTAGGCGTCATCGCTCAGGCAGGGAACGCGCGCCATGATCCACACGTAGTCGCGCTTGGAGCGGCCGATGATGGTGGTCTGGTAGGCGTCGTCCAGGTAGGCGATGACGTATTCCGCCTGGATCGGCCAGATGAACTGCATGCCCCAGACCGCGTTGCCGGTGTCCGGCCGCACCGTGGCCACCGGGTGCATGGTGCTCACCTCGGCGTCGAAGCTGCCCTTGCGGTAGCGGAAGTCGGTCTGGATGCGGCCATCGGGCAGCGGCCGGTAGCTTTCGACCGCGTCGTAGGCGTTGCGCTCGGGCCAGCTGGGGATGTGCGCGATGACGTACCAGTCGCCCATGAAGCGCGGCAGGTCGACATGGGCCACGGGCGGCATGGGCGCGGGCCCGGCGCAGCCCGCCAGCAGGCCCATCGCGGCGATACACAGGGCGCGCAACATGGCGGTCTCCTCAGGGGCGCGTGAAGCGGTAGTGGGCCACGCCCCATTGCTGGCCGTCGTCGTAGCCGAACAGCTCGGCGCAGGCCATCCAGAACATGCGCCAGCGCTGGTGCCACAACGGCGCCAGCTGCGGGCCATAGGCCTGCGCCAGCACCGCCCGGGCCTGCGCGGCGCGGGCGTCCTGGTTGGCCAGCCAGTGGTTGGCCGTGCGCGCGTAGTGCGTGCCGTCGAGAAACCACTTTTCCTGCAATTGCAGGTCGCGCTGGAAGTGCAGCAGCGTGTCGGCCGCCGGCATGATGCCGCCGGTGAAGAAGTGGCGTCCCATCCAGTTGCCGGCGCCTTCGGTCTCGAACGGATAGGCGCGCTCGCGGTGCGCGAAGATGTGCACGAACAGCTTGCCGCCGGGGCGCAGCCATTGGCCGATGCGCGCCAGCAGGTCCTGGTAATTGCGCATGTGTTCGAACATCTCCACCGAGACGCAGCGGTCGTAGGCGGCCGCCGGCAACGCCAGCGTGTTCACGTCGCAGGTGATGACGCGCACGTGCGCCCAGCCGCGTTCGCGGCAGCGCGCTTCGATGTGCTGGCGCTGGGTGGCCGAGTTGGACACGGCGGTGATGCGGGCGTTGGGATAGTGTTCGGCCATCCACAGGGTCAGCGAGCCCCAGCCGCAGCCCAGTTCCAGGATGTCCTGGCCGTCGGTCAGCTCGGCGCGTTCGCCGTACAGGCGCAGCATGGCGGCCTCGGCCTGGTCCAGGGTCTCGGCGCCGGTCGGATACAGGCAGCCGGAATACTTCATGCGGGCGCCCAGGCAGAGCTGGAAGAACGTGGTCGGCAGTTCGTAGTGCTGGGCGTTGGCGGCGTCGGTGTGGATGGCCACCGCGCTGGCGCGCAGGCGCGCGATCAGGTCCTGGTTGCGCGCCGTCCAGGCGTCGATGCCGCCGGCGTATTCGGCGGCCAGGCGTTCGGCGCACAGGCGGCGGATGCCCAGGCGCAGCAGCGCGTCGGGCACCAGGCCGCGTTCGGCCAGGCCAAGCAGGCCGGGCGCGGGGCGGTCGGCGGCAAGCGGAAGGTCGTGCAGGCTGGCGGTCGTCATGGCGGGCCTCGTCAGGATTTGGGGAACCACGGGAAGAAGGCCGAGGTGCGGCGCTGGTACGCGCGGTAGTCGTCGCCGCGCGTGCGCAGGGCCTGTTGCTCGGTGAAGGGGATGCCGCTGATCCAGCGCAGGAAGACGTACATCAGCACGGGGCCCAGCCACGCCAGCCAGGCCAGGGGCGAGCCCCAGGCCAGCGCGACGTAGGCGAACCAATGGCACCATTCGAAGAAATAGTTGGGATGGCGCGAGTAGCGCCACAGGCCGTCGCGGCAGGTCTGGCCGCGATGGGCCGGATCGTCGCGGAAGCGGTCGAGCTGGCGGTCGGCGATGACTTCACCGGCCAGCGCCGCCAGCCAGATCGCCAGGCCCAGCGCGACGGGCAGGCCGCGCGCGGCGCTCGTGCCCACCGCCAGGAAAGGCAGGCTGAACAGCATCACCAGCCCGGCCTGGAACATGAACAGGCCGAAGAACTTGCCCTGATGACCGCCCCAGTGTTCGCGCAGCGCGCGGTAGCGGCCGTCCTCGCCTTGCCGGACCCGCCGCCACAGATGCCAGGCCAGCCGCAGCGACCAGACGCCGGCCATCACGGCCAGGCAGGCCCGGGGCGCCCAGTCGCCCTGGCCGGTGGCGGCGGCCAGCAGGGCGCTGGCGCCCATGCCGGCGGCCCAGACCACGTCGACGATGCCCGCGTTGGCGTGGCGGCGTTGCCAGGCCCAGGCCAGCGCCATGGCGATGACCATGACGACGGCGATGATCAGCCATTGCGACAGGGGATTCATGCGGCCTCCCGCGTCCAGCGCTGCGCCCAGCGGGTCAGCGCGGGCAGGATCAGGCCCCAGCCCAGCGCCAGCGCGGCAACGGCGCGCCAGGCGGGCGCGTCGAACTGCACCGCCTGCCAGCCGCGCGCGGCGCCCCAGTAGGCCAATGGCCCGCCGATGGCGCCGAACCCGCAGGCCAGCCAGCGGCGCGGCCGCAGGTAGGCCAGCGAATGATTCAGCGTCAGGGCGAAGGCCGCCCACAGCGCCAGGATCCAGCGCGGCGCGGGCCAGGCATCGGCGGCGTAGACCGACCAGCCCAGCGCCGACAGCGCGCCATCGAGCAGGCAGCCGCACAGCAGCGCGGCGGCGGCCAGCTTCAGGTCGGCGCGCCACGTGACCGAGCAGGCCAGTTGCGCGGCAATGAAGACCAGGGCCGAGGCCACGCCCGGCCAGGCCAGGCCGCGGCCGGCGCCGATGATGGCGCTGAACCAGACCAGCTGGTAGCCGAGCAGGTTGGCCCAGAAGCGCATCACACACCCGCCTGGACCCAGCGTTCGCCCGTGCCGCGGGCGCCGGGGTGGGTCAGCAACAGATGCGAGACGCCGATGGAGCGTTCGCGGAAGCCGCCTTCGCAGTACGCCAGGTAGAACTCCCACAGGCGGCAGAAGCGGCTGTCGAAGCCCTGTCCCCGCACTTCGGGCAGGTGCGCCAGGAAGCGCTGGCGCCAGGCTTGCAGGGTGCGCGCGTACGACAGGCCGAAGTCCTCCAGGTGCACCAGGGCCAGGTCGCTGGCGCGCGTCTTGGCGCGCAGCATCGCCTCGATCGAGGGGATGAAGCTGCCGGGGAAGATGTGGCGCTTGATGAAATCCACTTCGCCCAGCGCCTGCTGGTAGCGGTGGTCCTCGATGGTGATGGCCTGGATCAATGCGCGGCCGTGCGGCGCGAGCAGGTCGGCGACCTTGGCGAAATAGGTCTCGAGGTATTGCGCGCCGATGGCCTCGATCATCTCGATCGACACCAGCTTGTCGTAGCGGCCCTGCAGGTCGCGGTAGTCCTGCAGCACCACGCTGACGCGATCGTCCAGGCCGGCGGCGCGCACCCGCGCCAGCGCCAGGGCGTGCTGTTCGCGCGAGATGGTGGCGGTGGTGACGTGGCAGCCGTAGTGGCGCGCGGCATGGATGGCGAAACCGCCCCAGCCGCTGCCGATCTCGACCACGCGGTCGCGCGGGCCGAGTTCGAGCTTGCGGCAGATGGTGTCGAGCTTGCGCCGCGACGCCTCTTCCAGCGTGTCGTCGGCGCCGGCCCACAGGGCCGATGAATACATCAGGTCGGGCGACAGGAACAGCGAGAAGAAATCGTTGCCGAGGTCGTAGTGCGCGGCGATGTTGCGGCGGCTGCCTTCGTGGGTGTTGCGGTTGCCGGCATGCCAGCGCCTGAGCAACCAGCCGGCCACGCGCGCCAGCCCGGATTCCATGCCGTCCAGCGTGTCGCGGTTGCGCACCAGCAGGCGCACCAGGGCGACCAGATCGTCGCAGGTCCACATGCCGTCGCCATACGCCTCGCCCGCGCCGACGCTGCCCTGCGTGGCCACCAGGCGGTAGAAGGCCATGTCGCGGATGGTCAGGCGCACCACCGGCTCGCCCTGGCCGAGCGTGGCGCTGCCCAGGCTGTCCTCGATCGCCAGCCGGCCGCAGGTCAGCGTCGAGAGGCTGGCGAACAGGCGCTTGCGCAGCAGGCGCTCCAGCGCGCCGGGCGGGCGGGTCGCCGCGATGGCGGCCTGTTCGGATGGCGTCATGGCTTTCATTGCGGTTCTCCGTCGGGCGTGCCGGGATGGTCGTGGATCGGGTTGCGTTTGAGCCAGAGGCGCAAGGCCTGCCAGTGGATGCCGCCGATGACCTGCAGGGTCATCAGGGGAAAGCGCCACAGCAGGCGCGCCAGCGCCGCGCCGTCGAGTGCGCGGCGTTGCAGGTGCAGGTGGGCGTCGAATTGCGGCTGGCCCTGGCGGTTGACGCGCATATGCACCCGCAGGTCCTCGCCCGGCGCGTTGAAGCGCCAGTCATAGACGCAGTCCATCGGCATGAAGGGCGAGACGTGGAAGCGCTTGTCGAAGCGCCAGGCCATGGCGTCGCCGCGGCGGTCGGCGCTCTCGACCGGCAGGACGATGCAATGGCGCTGCTTCCACGGCGTGTTGGTGATCTCGGCCAGGATGGCGGCCAGGGTCACGCCGTCGGCTTCGTAGCAGTAGTAGAAGCTGACCGGGTTGAAGACATAGCCGGCGTAGCGCGGATGGGCCAGCAGCCGGATCGGTCCGGCCGGCGCTTCGCCCAGGTCGGCCCGCAGCCGCGCCCGCACGGCCTGCGCCAGCGGCAGTCCGGCATCGCCGTCGAGATAATCGCGGCGGCGCCATTCGGCCAGGTTGGGCCGGTCCACCGACCACAGCCAGCGGTCCTTGAACACCTGGTCGACCTCGTCCAGGTCCAGATAGAGCTGCGCCATGCGGTAGCTGAAGCCGTGCGCATGCGGCACGTGGCGCCGGTGCGTCACGCGGCCTTCGTACAGGGCGCTGTGGCCGTTCATGCGGCCTCCGCCGAGAGCGCCGCGGCGCGCGACTGGATGCCGCGCACCACGTCCAACGCGCTGGCCACGCCGTCTTCGTGAAAGCCCCAGCCCCAGTAGGCGCCCGCGTACCAGCAGCGCTGGCGGCCGGAGATCTCGTCGCGGCGCGCCTGGGCGGCCACCGACGCCAGCGTGTAGACCGGGTGGTGGTAGCGCATGCGGGCCAGCACCTGCGCCGGATCGATGGCGTCGCCGCGATTGAGCGTGACGATGAACGGCCGGCGCGATTGCAGGCCCTGCAGCAGGTTCATGCAGTAGCTGACCGAGCACGGCGCCGAGGGATCGGCCGGCACGTAGGCATTCCACGCCGCCCAGGCCTTGCGGTGGCGCGGCAGCAAGCGCGCATCCGTGTGCAGCACGACGTCGTTGTGCTGATAGGTGATCGCGCCGAGCACCTCGCGCTCGGCCGCGCTGGGCGCGGCCAGCAGTTTCAGGGCCTGGTCGCTGTGGCAGGCGAACACCACCTGGTCGTAGCGCGGCCGGCCCTCGCACGAGGCCAGGGTGACGCCGTCGGCCTGGCGCGTGACCTGGTGCACCGGGCAGTTCAGGCGCACCCGCACGTTCCAGCGCTCGCGCAGGGCGCGGATGTAGCGGCTGGACCCGCCCTGCACCACGCGCCATTGGGGCCGCGGGTCGACCTGCAGCATCTGGTGGTTGGCCATGAACTGCACCAGGTAGCGAGCCGGGAATTCCAGGATGCGCGCGGCGGGCGAGGACCACAGCGCCGACGCCATCGGGATCAGGTGGTCGGCCTGGAACGCCTGGCCGTAGCGGTGCCGTGCCAGGTACTCGCCCAGCGTCGGGCCGGGCTCGTCGCCGGCCAGCAGCGCCGGCGCCTCGCGGTAGAAGCGCAGCAGGTCGCGCACCATGCCCAGGAAGCGCGGCGACAGCAGGTTGCGGCGCTGGCAGAACAGGGTGTCGAGCGAGGTCGCGTTGTATTCCAGGCGGCTGGCCTCCTGGTGCACCGAGAAGCTCATGGTGGTGGGCTGCGAGCACACGCCCAGCTCGTCGAGCATGGCCGTGAAATGCGGGTAGTTGACCGGGTTGTGCACGATGAAACCGCTGTCGACCGCGTAGCGCTGGCCGTCCTGCTCGACGTCGTGGGTGTGCGTGTGGCCGCCCAGGTAGTCATTGGCCTCGTACAGCGTCACATCATGGTCCCGGCCCAGCTTCCAGGCGCAGACCAGCCCCGCGATGCCCGAACCGATGATGGCGATGCGCATGGTCATTCCTTGGCGCGCGCCAGCACCCAGGCCGGCACGGGTTTCAGGTCCCAGATCAGGCCGGCGGCCGCCAGCAGGCGCAGCCCGTACCAGGTCAGGTCGATTTCGCGGGCGCGAAAGCCCTGGCGCGCCGAGCCGGGATAGAAATGGTGGTTGTTGTGCCAGCCTTCGCCGAAGGTCAGCAGCGCCAGCCAGGCGTTGTTGCGGCTGTCGTCGGCGGTGTCGTAGCGGCGCTTGCCGTAGCGATGCGCCAGCGAATTGATGGTGACGGTGGCGTGGAACAGCGCCACCGTCGAGATGAAGAAGCCCCACACCAGCATCTGCGGCCCGTTGGTGCCCAGGCCCGGGGCCAGGCGTTCGAGCGCGGCGCCCAGGGCGTAGCACAGCAGCGCCAGCGCGATGGGCACGGCGGCGTCGAAGCGGTCGAGCCAGCGCAGTTCGCGGTAGCGGCGCAGGTCCGGCACGCGCGCCATGTCGGTGGCGAAGGCGCGCGGCGTCAGGAACCACCCCATGTGGCTCCACCAGAATCCGTGGCGGGCGGGCGAGTGCAGGTCCTGGTCGTCGTCGGCGTGGCGATGATGGTGGCGGTGGTGCGCCGCCCACCACAGGGGACCGCGCTGGGCGCAGGAGGCGCCGAGGATGGCGAAGACCAGCTGCATGGCGCGCGAGGTGCGGAAGGTGCGATGCGAGAAATAGCGGTGGTAGAAGCCGGTCAGGGCGAACATGCGCAGGACGTAGAGCGCCGCCGCCACGGCCAGCGCCACCGGCGACACGCCGGTCGCTATCACCCCCAGGCAGCCCGCGTGCAGCAGCGCGAAGGGCAGGGCGCGGGTCCAGTCGATGCGGTCGGGCGGGCCGTCGGACGCGCTCGCCGCCTGGGTATCGACCCAGCGGCGCATCGAGGCGGTCCAGCGAGAGAGTTCGGGGCGCATCATCGTGTCCTGTTCGAGGCTTGCGGGGATATACGGGCGGGCGCGCCGGCTGGATGCGCTAGTGAAAACCCTTAGTCGCAACGCCCCGTCAACGGCGTGGCCGCGGCGGCGTCCATGTCCTGTTGCGTGGGCGGGGCCAGTTCGGCGTCGGCGGGGAACTCGATCCGCACGGTCTGGGTGCCGCCGTTGTCGTCGCGCAGGTTGCTGGGGCCCTCGAAGCGGCGCAGGCGCCGGCTGTCGCGGTCGTAGGTCACGCGCAGCGGGGGCGCGGCGAAGCCGTACCAGGCATCCAGCCGCAGCCGGAACACGCGCTCGCGCTGTTCGGGCACATCGCGCGCCTGGACCTCCAGCGGCATCAGGGCCAGCCGGCTGGGCACCAGGAACCGCAAGGGCGTGGCGGGCGGATCCCAGTGCGCGCGCAGCCACGCGTCGAAGCCGGCGTCGATCACGGCATCCTCGGCCGGCGGCAGCGCCTGGCTGCGCGTGGTGGCGCTGGCGCGCGCCTGCACGTAGGCGTGGCGCTCGGCGCCGCGGCTGCTGACGCCTTCGCGGTAGCCGTCGCGCTGGTCAAATAGCGCGAAATCGGGCGCGGGATCGTCGACGCCGCCCCGCACCCATTTGCGCGCGAAGGCGGCCCCGTCCGGACAGCGGTACAGCACCAGCCGGGTCTGCCGCGCGCCGTCCCTGACGACCCAGTGCTCCTCGCGGTAGCGCTCGGCGCCGCCGTGCGGGGCATAGGCGTAGCCCAGGTAATGTTCGTTGGCCGCCTGGGCGCCCAGCGGCGCCAGCGGCAGGATCAGGGCAAGCAGCAGAGCCAGCGGCAGGTCGGGGCGCATGGTCATTCTCCTGGAGAGGGCGCGCAGGGGCGGGCCACGAAGGCGGCGATGTCGTCCAGCACCGGCGCGCGCCAGCGCAGGGGCCGCGCCAGCGCGCCGACCAGCAGCTTGTGGCCGAGGCCGGGGTACTCGACCAGGCGCGCGCAGGCCCCCGCGGCGCGCAGGGCGCGCGCCAGGGCGGCGCTGTTGCGTTGCGGGTCCACCTCGGTGTCGGCGGCGCCGGTCAACAGCAGGCCCGGCGGGGCCGCGGCGCTGGCGTGGCGGATGGGCTGCGAATCGGCCGGCGTGTCGGGGAACAGGAAGACCGGCCGCACGTCGCGCGCGGTGATCGGCAGGAAGTCGTAGGGGCCGGCCAGGCCGATCCAGCCGGCCAGCGTGCCAGGCGCGGAGCCGGCATCCCGCAGCCAGCGCGGGTCCAGCGCCAGCATGGCGGCGATATAGCCGCCGGCGCTGTGGCCGGCCACGAACAGCCGGCCCGGGTCGCCGCCATAGGCGCCGATATGCCGCTGCGTCCAGGCCACGGCCAGCGCGGCGTCCCGCAGGAATTCGGGATAGGCGACCTCGGGGTAGAGGCGGTAGTCGGCGATGACGGCAATGATGCCGCGCGAGGCCAGCGCGTCGCCGGCAAAGCGGTAGTCGGCGCGTTCGCCGCTGCGCCAGCTGCCGCCGTAGAAGAACACCACCACCGGCGCGCCGGCGGCGTTCAGCGGGGCGTGGATGTCCAGGCGCTGGCGCGGCAGCGGGCCATAGGCCAGCCCGGATGTGGCGCGGCTGGCGCCGTCGGGCACCGCGCCGTTGAGCAGGGTCAGGGGCGAACAGGCGGCCAGCAGGCACAGCGCCAGGCCGGCCGCCAGCAGTATCTCCAGCAGGCCGCGCGGGCCCGGGCCGATCCAGGAAGACATGGGGTGCTCCGCAACGGGGACACCCCTCTATACGGGCCGGGGCCCGGGTTGGATGCGGGTCAGATCCTGAGCACGTCGCCGCTCATGATGACCGGCCCGGTGGGCGCGCCGGTGGGCGAGCCGCCCGGCGGTTCCAGCGTGATGGCCAGTTGCTGGACGCCGGCCAGGCCCTGGGCGCGGCGCAGCGCCGTCAGGCCCTCGGGCGACACCAGCCCGACCGACTGCGGCGCCTGGCCGGGCGGGATGGCCCAGAGTTCCAGCGCCTTGTCGCCGGCGCGCGTGGCCAGGTTCTGCAGCGCCTGGATGCGCAGGCCGCCGGCTTCGTCGGCGCGCACCACCAGCATGGCCTGCGCCTCGGGGCTTTGCAGCACGGCCATCAGCTGCGCGCGGGCGGCGCGGTCCACCTGCATGGGGTAGATGACGACGCCGGCCACCAGCAAGGCGGCCAGCGCGCCGCTGGCGATGCGCCAGAATGCCAGGCCGCGCCACCAGGGGGCGGCGCCGGGGCGCAGGCGCGATTCGATGGCGCGCCAGACGCGGCCCGGCGGCGTCCTGCCCGGCAGCGACCAGAGCAGGGGGTAGATGTCGTCTTCCCAGCCCCGCACCTGCCGGCGCAGGTTGGCATCGGCGGCCATCAGGCCCTCGAAGCGGCGGCGGGCGCCGCCACGCATGGCGCCCGAGACATAGTCGGCCGCCAGCCGGGCGCGCAATTGCGGATCGCGGTAGTTCATGACAGGCACCTCTTGAGCCGTTCCATGCCCCGCCGCACCCAGCTCTTGATCGTACCCAGCGGCGCCTGCAGGCGCCGGGCGATCTCGCTGTGGCTCAGGTCGTCGAAGAAGGACAGCGCGATGGCCGCGCGCTGCTGGCCTTCCAGCTGCTTGAGGCAGTCGGCCAGGCGCCGGGCGTCCTGGTCGGTCTGCAGGCGCTCGAAGGGGCCGGGCGCGTCATCCGCCCAGGCCAGCGTCAGTTCGCCGTCGGCGTCCGGGCGCTCCAGGTCCGGCCTGCGCAGCAGGTCGATGCAGCGGTTGCGCACGATGCGGGTCATCCAGGTCATGACTTGGCTCTGTTCCGAAGAATAGCGGGCGGCGTTGCGCCAGATATTGATGAAGCTGTCCTGGAGGACTTCTTCCGCCCAGTCGCTTCGTCGCAATATACGGACGGCGAGGGCAAACAGATGCGGGGACGTTTGGCGATAGAGTTCGGCCAGCGCGGATTCCTGGCCGCGCGCGCAATCCTGTATCAAGGCCTGCAGACGTATCGGGTCGGGCATGACGAATATCCGGGGTCACATTGGCGTGCGGCCGCAGAATGCGCGGGAGGGGGGCGGCGGCGGGAACGCGCCGCGGCACCATGGCGACATACTACCGAAAACTCCGGCGTCGTTGCGCGGTCCAGGCCCCCGATCCGGCGATGCGCGCCGCCTTGGCCCGGGCGCGCGGGGCTCATGGGGCGCGGGGCCGGGCCTCAACCCTGAGCGGTCGACGCCTGCCGTGGCAGCGCCACGCGGAAGCGGGTGATGGCGTCGCGCGATTCGGCGCTGATGCGGCCGCCATGCGATTGCGCCACCTGCTGCGCGATGAACAGCCCCAGGCCCAGGCCGCGATGGCCCCCGGCCGGCCGCGCGCCGCTGCGGAACGGGTTGAACAGCTGCGGCAGCAGTTCCGCGGGAATGCTGCCGCCGTTGCTGACCGTGACCACCACCCGATCGGCGGCGGAGCCGTCCACCTCGACCCGCACCGGGACGTCGCGGGCGCCGTGGTGCAGGGCGTTGCCGAGCAGATTGGCCAGCACCTGCGCGATGCGCTCGCCGTCCCAGTCGCCGACCGGGTCGCCGTGGCATTCGGCCTCGATCTGGCGGTCGGCGAAGCCGGTGCGCAATTCATCCAGCGTGCGGCTGACCAGCGTTTCCATGCTGATGCGCGCGGGCGCCAGGGCCAGGCCGCCCGCCTGGCGGATGCGCGTCACGTCGAGCAGGTCCTCGATCAGGTGCTTCATGCGCTCGCCGCTTTGCAGCATGCGTTGCGCCAGGCTGACCACGCGCGCGTCGCCGCCCTGGCGCTCCAGCATCGAGGCGCCCATGATGACGGCCTGCAGCGGTGTGCGCAGGTCGTGGCTGAGCACGGCCATGAACATGTCGTTGACCCGCAGGGCCTCGGTGCGCGCTTCCAGCTGCTGCGCCAGCGCGCGCCGGCGTTCGTGCAACTCGAAGAACACGTTCGCCTTGCTGCGCAGCATGTAGGGGTCGACCGGCTTGTAGAGGAAGTCCACCGCGCCGCTCTCGTAGCCACGGAACTGCCAGTTCTGTTCGCGCGAGCCGGCGGTGATGAAGATCAGCGGAATGTGGCGGGTGCGTTCGCTGCCGCGGATCAGCTCGGCCAGCTCGAAGCCGTTCATGTCGGGCATCTGCACGTCGAGCAGCGCCAGCGCCACGTCTGGGTGGTTCAGCAGCAGTTCCAGCGCCTGCGGGCCCGACTGCGCCTTGAGCACGTCGACCCGGTCGCTCGCCAGCAGCGCCTCCAGCGCCACCAGGTTCTCGGGCACATCGTCGACCAATAGGCACTTGATGCGGTCGTCCGAGGGTTTGGCAGGTGTCAATAGCATGGTGTCTTGGAGTAGGGGGATCAGGGCCGCGGCTGCGCGGGCAATTGCGACAGCAGCGCCGCGATGGCGTCGGGCGCCAGGACCAGGGGGGCGTCGATGCGCGCCAGGGCGGCGTCGGGCATGGCGCGCACGGCGGCGGTGTCCGGTGCCTGGACCACGGCGCGGCCGCCGGCGGCGTGGATCGCGGCCAGGCCGGCGGCGCCGTCCTCATTGGCGCCCGACAGCAGGATGCCCAGCAGCCGCTCGCCGTAGCCGTCGGCGGCGGATTGGAACAGCACGTCGATCGACGGCCGCGAGAAATGCACCAGCGGGCCGATTGACAGCGCCAGGCGCGGCCCGTGGTCGACCAGCAGGTGGTAGTCGGGCGGCGCGAAATACAGCTGTCCAGGCTGGATCGCCTGTTGGTCCTCGGCCTCGCACAGCGGCAGCGCGCAGCGGTCGCGGAAGATGTCGACCAAGAGGCTGCGGCGGTCGCGCGGCAGGTGCAGCAGCACGATAACGGCCGCGCGCAGGCCGGCCGGCAGGGCGGGCAGCAGCAGGTTCAGGACCTCGATGGCGCCCGACGAGCCGCCGATGACGATGGCGTCCCAGGCGCCCGCCGCGTCGCGGCGATCCGGCGTCGGGGCGCTCACAGGCCCGCCTTCTTGCGGTAGATGCGGTCTTCGAGCACGAAGTCGTCGAAGCCGTCGGCCTGGGCGGAAAAGCGCACCGATTCGCGCGAACCCAGGCCCATGAAGCCGCGATGCACCAGCGCGTCATGGAACAGGCGCAGCGCGCGGTTCTGCAGATCGCGCTCGAAATAGATGAGCACGTTGCGGCACGACACCAGGTGCACCTCGGCGAACACGCTGTCGGTGGCCAGGCTGTGGTCGGAGAACACCATGTGCTCGCGCAGCTGCTTGTCGAACACCACGCGGCCGTAGCGCGCGGTGTAGTAGTCGGACAGCGAGCCGTGGCCGCCGGACTCGGCGTGGTTGCGGGTGAAGGCGGCGACCCGCTCCAGGTCGAACACGCCCTGTTCGGCCGCGCGCAGCGCCTGCGGGTTGATGTCGGTCGCGTAGATCAGGGCGCGGTCCAGCAGGCCTTCCTCGTGCAGCAGGATGGCGAGCGAATAGACCTCTTCGCCGGCGCTGCAGCCGGCCACCCACACCTTGATCGAGGGATAGGTGCGCAGGATCGGCACCACTTCGCGGCGCAGCGCCCGGAAGTAGCTGGGGTCGCGGAACATGTCGCTGACCTGCACCGTCAGGAATTGCAGCAGGCCGGTGAACACCGAAGGCTCATGCAGCACGCGGTCCTGCAGCTGCGACAGGGTCTTGCAGCCGAAGTGGGACAGCGCGCTCTGCAGGCGCCGCTTGAGCGAGGCCTGCGCGTAGGCGCGGAAATCGTAGTGGTACTGGTGATAGATCGCGTCGAGCAGCAGCCGCTGCTCGATATCGTCGGTCTGCGCCTTGTTCGGTGGGGACTGGGGCATGGTCGCGGGGCCGCGCTACTTGCGCATCCAGACGCGCACCAGCGACAGCAGCCGCTCCACGTCCAGCGGCTTGGCGATGTAGTCGTTGGCGCCGGCGGCCAGGCATTTCTCCTGGTCGTCCTTCATGGCCTTGGCGGTCAGCGCGATGATCGGCAGGCGGCGCCACTCGGGCCGCGTGCGGATCTCGCGCATGGCGGTGTAGCCGTCCATCTCGGGCATCATGATGTCCATCAGCACCAGGTCGATCGCCGGGTGGCCGTCCACGCCGACGCGATCCAGCGCTTCGAGGGCCTCGCGGCCGTTGCGCGCGATCTCGACCCGCAGGCCGGTCGGCTCCAGGATGCTCGACAGCGCGAACACGTTGCGCACGTCGTCCTCGACCACCAGCACCGTGCGGCCTTCCAGCGTGCTGTCGCGGCTGCGCGCCAGCTCCAGCATCTGGCGCTGCTGCGGCGGCAGGTCGGCCTCGACCTGGTGCAGGAACAGCGTCACCTCGTCGAGCAGGCGCTCGGGCGAGCGCGCGTCCTTGATGATGATCGACTTGGAGAAGCGGCGCAGCTGCTGCTCTTCATCGCGCGACAGCGCCCGGCCGGTGTACACGATCACGGGCGGGAACGACACGCTTTCCTGCTCGGCCATCTCGCGCAGCAGCTCGTAGCCGCTGATGTCGGGCAGGTTCAGGTCCATGACCACGCAGTCGAAGGTGGTCTCGCGCAGCAGGTCGAGGGCGGCGCTGGCGGTCGCGGCCGGCACGATCTCGACGTCGTCGCGCGCCAGCAGCTCGCGCACGCTTTCGCGCTGGCGGTCGTCGTCCTCCACCACCAGCACGCGCCGCACGTTCTGGGTGAACTTGGCCTCCAGGCGCCGCAGCGCCTGCGTCAGTTCCTCGCGCTTGACCGGCTTGAGCGCGTAGCCGATGGCGCCGCGGCCCATGGCCTCCTGCGCGTAGTCGGCCACCGAGACAATGTGCACCGGGATGTGGCGGGTGTGGGGATTGCGCTTGAGCTGGTCCAGCACGCCCAGGCCGGAGAAGTCGGGCAGGTTGATGTCGAGCACGATGGCGTCGGGCCGGCGCTGCGCCGCCAGCGCCAGGCCGTCGGTGGCGGTGTGCGCGGCCAGGCAGCCGAAGCCCATCTCGCGCGCCAGGTCGCCGAGGATGGCGGCAAAGCGTTCATCGTCCTCGATGACCAGGATGGTGCGGCCGGCGTCGCGGGACGGCTCGGGCTCCGGCTGGGCGGGCTCGGCCGCCGGCGCCGGGGCGGGCGCGGCGGGCGCCGCCCAGGCGGGGATGGCGGGGGGCATCGGGATCGG
>NZ_CYTU01000050.1:0-40432 GCF_001299375.1 Achromobacter sp. 2789STDY5608621
ACCTCGTCCGCCTTCGGCTCCCTACGGTTTCCCTCGGGCGCATCTACACGCCCCGCCATCCCCCGCCTGCCCCGTCACCCGCTCGCGATGAGACTTAACGGCCGTCGTTGGGGCGGGCTGGTTGCTTGGCGTTCTTGCCAACAATCGGGGGTGGGGGAGGGGCTTGCGGGGTCGCCAAAAGGCGGCCGCGCGGGCGGCCTTTTTTGGCGTTTGGGTGTCTGGCGTCGGAGGGATGACGCTGCGCGTTGGGGGTGAGGGGCGCGGGTGATGGTTCTGCGCTGGCGGCGGCGTTGCGGTGGCAATGACGTTGCGCCGGCGATCATGCGGTGCGCTTGGCGTGTGGCAGTGCACGCGGCGGCGGGGCCGCCGCGTTCGCGGAGCGATCAGCTGGGGAGGCCGGTTTCCAGGCAGGGGCTGAATTCGCCGGTGGCGGCGTCGCGCAGGAACAGGACGCCGGTGGCGACGCCGAAGTAGGTGCCGTGCAGTTCCAGTTCGCCGCTTTCGACGCGGCGGCGGATGGACGGGAAGGTCATCAGGTTCTTGAGGCTGTGGCCGATGACGGCGAGTTCGAGGCGCTTGAGGTTGGCGGCGCGGTCGTCGCCGCCGGGGCCGAGTTCGTCGGCGACGGGCGCGATCTGGGACATCCACTTGCCGATGAAGTCGCCCTTGGTCAGGGGCTTGGCGTCGTCGAAGAAGGCGCGGATGCCGCCGCAGGAGGCGTGGCCGAGGACGACGATGTGCTTGACGTTCAGGCCGTTGACCGCGAATTCGATGGCGGCGCTGGTGCCGTGGTACGAGGATTCGGAGTCGGGGTCACAGGGCGGGACCAGGTTGGCGACGTTGCGCACCACGAACATCTCGCCGGGGCCGGCGTCGAAGATGGCTTCGGGTGAGACGCGCGAGTCGCAGCAGCCGATGATCAGGATTTCCGGGCTTTGCCCAGTTTCGGCCAGTTTTTCGTAGCGGCTGCGTTCGGAGTGGAAGCGGCCGGCGAGAAAGGACTGATAGCCTTCGGTGAGTCTTTTGGGAAACATGATCTTTTCACTTCCTTGGTAACGAGGCCGGGCATGCCGGCGTGCCGGCAGACGCAACAAGGGGCTTCGTGTGGAAGCCCCTTTTGTCGAGTCGGCTGTGGAATTTTCCCACAATTGGGCTGACGCCGGCTTGACTAAACCCTATCCAGATAAGGGTTTTTCGCCTACCGAGCGCGTATGTCCAGGGCGGTGACCTTGGCGAATTGCAGCGGCGTGATGGCGCGGATCATCTTGATCTGGCCCGGCGCCAGCGGGCCGATGTCGTCGTCGCGCACGCGGCCGATCTCGCGGCCCTGGTCGTCGTAGAGAACGAAAGTCAGCATGACGTAGTTGACGGCGCGCGCCGACTGGTTGGCGAGCGAACCGGTGATGGTGGAGACGTTTTCGTTGGTGTCGCGGATGGCCTGGATGTTGCCCAGCGTGACGCCGTACAGGCTTTGCGCCTGCGCGCCACCGGTCAGGCCGGCCAGCAATGCGAGGAAGGCAAGGGCGGTTTTCATGACGGTCTCCTGTGGGGCCCGGCTACCGGGTTGCCTTCGCCGCGGTCTCTGGCGTCGCGTGTCGGGGGCATGCGTCTATCTCACACCTTTCCCGACCCGGGCACAACGGCCCAAAGGGATGAATGGGTAACAGGTTGCAGGGGATAGCCGCAGATTCCTCTGCGGATGCCACAAGTGCATCGGAATGTCTCCAACTTGCGGGCGTTTCAGGCGGTTTAGGCGGGATTTAGGCGCGGTGGCGCGGGGGGACGGCGTGCGGTTTTCGCGGGAAAAATGGCGGCCGCCGGAGCACCTTTCTATAAGCTGAATGATCGCGGCGGCGTTAGCATTTGTTGTCCTTTCGGCGCTTGCGAAGCGTGCGGCTTTGTCCGATGATGACCACGCCGGCAACTTGGCCGGCGGATCTTGCGGCCCGGGCGTGCGCCAGATTGGCGCCGACGGGCGATCAAGGGAGGAACTCATGCTATCCCGTACTAGCCAATTGGCTTCGGCCATCGTGTTGTCCGCCAGCTGCTTCGGCGCCGTCTACGCCCAGACGCCCGCCGCCACGCCCGCACCCGCCAAGACCCCCGCGCCCGCCGCCACGCCTGCCGCCAAGACGCCAACCCCGCAGCAGCAGCGCATGGCCGACTGCAACAAGTCGGCCGAAGGCAAGAAGGGCGATGATCGCAAGACGTACATGAGCGCCTGCCTGAAGGGCGAGGCGCCGCCGCCCGCCAAGCAGCTGACGCCGCAGCAGCAGAAGATGAAGGACTGCAACGCCAAGGCCGGCGAGCAGAAGCTGACCGGCGACAAGCGCAAGACCTTCATGAGCACCTGCCTGAAGGGCTGAACGCAGCGTTGAATCCGCGCCATTGAAAAGCGCCGGCCGTTGAACGGACCGGCGCTTTTTTCCGCGCGTCCCCAGCGGGGCGCGCCTACACCGTGGCGATCGGCGTGACCGGCGAACCGATCGCGTGCGGCAGTCGCAGCGGCGGCGCCGTCAGCATGAAGCGGTGGCGGCCGTTGGCCCGCAGCCACTCGGCCAGGTCCTTCAGGTACCACAGCTCGGCCAGAGGCAGGCCCAGCTTGAACAGGCAGTGGTGGTGCAGCGGCAGCATGGCGCGCGGGCCGGTCTTCTCGCGCGCGGGATAGGCTTCGACGGCGTAGTTGTCGGCGCAGATGGCGGCGATGCCGCTGTCGGTGATCCACTGCAGCAGCGCGGCGTCGGTGCCGTCGAGCGCGGCGCCGTAGGTGTGCAGCACCTCGGCGTCGGGCTTGCCGGCCATGGCGACCACGGCTTCGGCGTAGCCGGTGCGCAGCACCAGCATGTCGCCGGGCTCGATCTCGATGCCGTCCGTCTTCAGCACATGCTGGATCTCGGCGTGGCCGATCAGGGTGCGGCCGGGGCCGTAGTGGCGCGCCAGGTCCAGCAGCACGCCGCGGCCCTGCATGCCTTTCTGCGCCAGGTTCTCGACGCCGAGCTTCAGCGCGGCCGAGGGGCCGCCGCTGTTGCAGCCGCAGCCGGTGTGGTCGCCGTCGGCCGGGCCGATGACGTCGACGCCGGCCTGGTAGCCGTTGTAGTAGCGCAGCTCGGGCTTGCCGTCGCCGTCGGCGTCGAACAGCGCGCCGACGTGCGCCAGCGCGTCCCATTGCGTCGAGTACTGCATCGACAGCAGCACCTGGTCGTCGCTCAGCACGTCGACCGCGTCCGGGTTGACGTTGCGCAGCGGAAAGTTCAGGTAGGGCGTGTCGGCCAGCCGGGTCGGGCTCAACTGCGGCGGATGGCGCCGCGGGTTGAGCACGTTGCCGCCGGGCAGGTCCAGCGGCAGCGACAGGCAGAAGGTCTTGCCGGCGCGGATTTCACGCGCGCCTTTCAGGACCTGCTCTTCGGTGATGAGATTGAGGCGGCCGAGTTGGTCGTCGGGTCCGAAGTCGCCCCAGTTGGAGCCTTCGGGCCGATGGGTCCAGCGCTGCATGGCTTACTCCGCGAGGAAGTCGACCACCGCGCGGGTGAAGGCTTCCGGTTGTTCCCAGTTGGAGATGTGGGAGGTGTTCAGTTCGAGGTAGCGCGCGCCGTTGATGGCGCCGGCCAGTTCCTGGCCCTGCGCGGGCGTGGCGGCCAGGTCGTGGGTGCTGCTGATGACCAGCGTCGGCGCCTTGATGGCCGACACCTGTTCGCGGAAATCGGCGTCGCGCAGCGCGGCGCAGTTGCCCGAGTAGCCGGCGTCGGAGGTGCGGCGCAGCATGTCGACCAGCACCTGCGACAGGCCCGGCTCGGCGGCGCGGTAGCCGTCGGTGAGCCAGCGCTCGACCAGGGTCGGGGCCATCTTTTCCAGCGTCTGTTCGGCCACGGCGGCGATGCGGGCGCTCCAGCCTTCGGCCGAGCCGATGCGCGCGGCGGTGTTGCACAGGATCAGCTTGCCGATCAGCTCGGGCCGGTTCAGCGCCAGCCACAGGCCGGTGGGGCCGCCCATCGACAGGCCGCAGAAGTGGGCGCGTTCGATGCCCAGGTGCGCCAGCAGTTCGGCGACGTCGTTGCCCAGCTGCGCGAAGCTGTATTCGCCGTCGGGGATCGAGGATTTGCCGTGGCCGCGGGTGTCGTAGCGCAGCACGCGGAAGTGCTTGCTCAGCGCGGGAACCTGGCGCGCCCACATGTCGGCGTTGGTGCCCAGCGAATTGGAGAGCACCAGCACCGGCGCGTCGGCGGGGCCATCGATGACGTAGAACAGCCGTGCCTGGCTGAGATCGGCGTAAGACATGCGGAAAATCCTCGGGGAATGAAAGCGCGGCCACCCGGAGGCGGCCGCGTGGCGATTACAGGTGGCAGGTGCCGTCGATGTAGGCCTTGCGCCAGCGCGTGATGGTCACGCGCTGGAACAGCTGCGCCTGGGCGAAGGGATCGGCGTCGATGAACTGCTGCGCGGCCTCGCGCGTGTCCAGGTCGACGATGTACAGGCCGCCGCCCAGGTCCTTGCCGTCATCCTGCAGCTTGGCGCCGCAGGCCAGCAGCAGGTGCTTGTTGGCGTCCAGGTATTCCAGGTGCGCGGCGCGATGCTGCTGGCGCACGGCCTGGTGGTCGGGCTTGTCGAAGGTTTCGATGATGTAGGGCATGGGCGGCTCCGTTCAGATCGCCGAGGGATGGCGCGCCAGCGCCGTCACCTGGATGTCCATGTAGGGGAACAGCGGCAGCGACGACAGCAGCGTGTGCAGCTCGTCGTTGTCCTGCACGTCGAAGATGCTGACGTTGGCGTAGCGGCCGACGACGCGCCACAGGCTCTTCCACTTGCCGTCGC
The DNA here is from genome assembly GCF_001299375.1 of Achromobacter sp. 2789STDY5608621. Classification (NCBI taxonomy): domain Bacteria; kingdom Pseudomonadati; phylum Pseudomonadota; class Betaproteobacteria; order Burkholderiales; family Alcaligenaceae; genus Achromobacter; species Achromobacter sp. 2789STDY5608621. The sequence continues at coordinate 4,810 of NZ_CYTU01000050.1, forward strand.
GTTGCAGCTGCTGCGCCAGGGCCTTTTCGTCGGCCTTGAGCTTGTCGGCTTGGGCCGCCGGCATGTCGACGGGCAGATTGACCTGCATTTGAACCATGAACAACATGATGGGTGTCTCCAGGAAATCGGCCCCGGCGTTGCCGGGGCGCGGGGGAAGGATCAGTTGGAAAACTTCAGCGGCAGGCCGGTCAGGCGCAGCAGCTCGTCGGCGGTGGTTTCGCCGAACATGTCGATCACCGTGACGCCGTCGGCGCGGATGTCGAACACGGCCACGTCGGTGTACACGCGCGACACGCAGCGCACGCCGGTCAGCGGATAGGTGCAGACGTCGACCAGCTTGCTCTGGCCTTCACGGGTCTGCAGCTCCATCATGACGAAGACGTCCTTGGCGCCGATGGCCAGGTCCATCGCGCCGCCCACGGCGGGGATGGCGTCGGGCGCGCCGGTGTGCCAGTTGGCCAGGTCGCCGTGCTGCGACACCTGGAAGGCGCCCAGCACGCAGATGTCCAGGTGGCCGCCGCGCATCATCGCGAACGAGTCGGCGTGATGGAAGAACGAGCAGCCGGGCAGTTCGGTGACGGGCTGCTTGCCGGCGTTGATGAGGTCGTAGTCTTCCTCGCCCTTGGCCGGCGCCGGGCCCATGCCCAGCATGCCGTTCTCGGTGTGCAGGATGACTTCGCGGTCGGCCGGCAGGTGGTTGGCCACCAGCGTCGGCAGGCCGATGCCGAGGTTGACGTAGGCGCCTTCAGGAATGTCCTGGGCGACGCGGGCGGCGATCTGGTCGCGGGTCAGTTTGGTGCTCATTGCTGCTCCTTGGCGGCCTGGGCGGCGTCGATCTGCACGACGCGCTGCACGAAGATGCCGGGGGTGATGACGGTTTCCGGATCGAGGGCGCCCAGTTCGACGACTTCACGCACCTGCGCCACGGCCACGCGCGCGGCGCTGGCCATGATGGGGCCGAAGTTGCGGGCGGTCTTGCGGTACACCAGGTTGCCCCAGCGGTCGCCGCGCTCGGCCTTGATGAGCGCGTAGTCGGCGTGCAACGGATATTCCAGCACGTACTGGCGGCCGTTGATCTCGCGGGTTTCCTTGCCGTCGGCCAGCGGGGTGCCGTAACCGGTGGGCGAGAAGAACGCGCCGATGCCGGCGCCGGCGGCGCGGATGCGCTCGGCCAGGTTGCCCTGGGGCACCAGTTCGAGCTCGATCTTGCCGCTGCGGTACAGGCCGTCGAAGATCTGCGAGTCCACCTGGCGCGGGAACGAGCAGATGATCTTGCGCACGCGGTTGGCGCCCAGCAGGGCGGCCAGGCCGGTGGTGCCGTTGCCGGCGTTGTTGTTGATGATGACCAGATCCTTGGCGCCTTGCTCGAGCAGGGCGTCGATCAGTTCCATGGGCTGGCCGGCGGTGCCGAAGCCGCCGATCATGACGGTGGCGCCGTCCGGGACGTCGGCGAGGGCGGCCGCCGCGCTTGCAACAAGCTTAGAAATCATGGTGTTCGCTCATAGGTGGCGTGTCATAATTTGTTCTTAATTAGAACTTTCGTTCTTCTGAAGAACATCGTTTCATGGGGATAGTCGACCGTCAAGGCAAGCCGGTGCGGTGCGATCCTCCCCGTTTCAGGGTTGCCGGCAGCGGCAACGTTTTTTCTCGCGGTAGACGGATGGCCGAGCAAGCAACCCAGCAACCCAGCGACAGCTACGTTCAATCTTTTGCGCGCGGCCTGTCCGTGATCCGGGCGTTCGGCCCGGATCGTTCCCAGATGACGCTGTCCGAGGTCGCGGCCGTGACCGGCCTGACCCGCGCCGGCGCGCGCCGCATCCTGCTGACGCTGGAGCACCTGGGCTACGTCACGGTCGAGGACCGCAAGTTCGCGCTGACCCCGCGCATCCTCGAACTGGGCTACGCCTACCTGTCGGGCACGCCGCTGTGGAACCTGGCGCTGCCCTACATGGAAGAAGTGGCCGAGCTGACACGCGAGTCGTGCTCGGTGTCGGTGCTGGAAGGCGCCGACATCGTCTACATTCTGCGGCTGTCGACGCACAAGGTCATGACCATCAACCTGGCCGTGGGCAGCCGCCTGCCGGCCTGGGTGACGTCGATGGGCCGCGTGCTGCTGGCGGGCCTGCCCGCGGCCGAACTGGACCGGGTGCTGGCGATGAGCCAGATCCAGGCCTACACCAAGGACACCGTGACCGACATCGGCGCGCTCAAGGCCATCCTGGCCGGCGTGCGCGCCGACGGCTATGCCTGCGTGGCGCAGGAACTGGAGCCGGGCCTGCAGTCCGTGGCGGTGCCGTTCGTCGACCGCAGCGGCCGGGTGATCGCCGCGATGAACGTCAGCGGCCATGCCAACCGCTTCTCGCGCGAGGAGATGCTGGCGACCTTCCTGCCGCCGCTGCGCCGCGCCGCCGACCAGATCAACCACGCGCTGCTGCGCCGCTAGGCGGCGCCGAAGGGCGTGGGCTGAAAAATGGTCGGCCATCGCGGCGGGCCTCAGATGGGGGCGACGCCCAGCGTCGTGCCGCCGCACACATACAGCATCTGGCCGGTGACGAAGCCGTTGTCGGGCGACAGGAAGAACATGGCGGCGCGCGCCACGTCCTCGGGCGTGCCCAGGCGCTTGACCACGATGCTGTTGATGATGCGCTCGGTCTGCGGCGCGCCGGCCGGATTGCTCTTGGTGAACAGGTCGGTGGCGATGGGGCCCGGGCCGATGGCGTTGACGGTGATGCCGTCGCCGCCCAGTTCCATGGCCAGCGTGCGCGTCAGCCCGACCAGGCCGGCCTTGGTGGCCGAATAGACCACGCGGTCCGGCTTGCCCAGCGCGGCGCGCGACGACATGTTGACGATGCGGCCGAAGCCGGCCGCGCGCATCGCCGGCAACGCGGCCTGCACCAGGATCAGCGCGGTGCGCAGATGCAGGTTGACCACGTAGTCCAGGTCGGCCAGCGTGGCCGTGTCGGCGGTGCCGGGACGCGTGGCGCCGGCGTTGTTGACCAGGCCGACGATGTCGTAGGCCGCGGTCACTTCCGCGGCCACTGCCTTGGTGCGCGCCTCGTCGGTCAGGTCGGCCTGGTACGACACCAGCCCCGCCGGCGGATGCTCGGGCAGGCGGTAGTCGATGTTGACGACTTTGTGCCCGGCATCCAGCAGCATGCGGATGATGGCGGCGCCGATCCCGGCGCTGCCGCCGGTCACCAGGTACGCGGTAGGTTTGCTCATCTCAGCTCCCAATTCAGTTCTCAATCGCGACGTCCTCAAGAACACCGCCTCTCAACATTCCATCTGCCTCCCCATCGAGGACACCGCCAGATCCGGCTCTGCCGGTCTGCAGGTGTCGCCCCCTGGGGGGCGCGCGCAAGCGCGTACGGGGGGGCTTAATGCGTCAGATAGCCCCATGCCAGCACGGCGGTGATGTGGATCACGCCGACCCACAGCATCATGATGACCGTGTAGCCCATCACGTCGCGCAGCTTGAGCTTGGACAGCGCCAGCGCCGGCAGGATCCAGAAAGGTTGCACCAGATCGTTCCAGGCGTTGCCCAGCATCACGGCCATGGTGGTCTGGTTGAGCGCGCTGCCGATTTCGCGGGCGGCGTCGATCATGAACGGGCCCTGGATGACCCAGTGGCCGCCGGCCGAGGGCGCGAAGAAGTTGATGACGAACGAGCTGATCAGGCCCCAGAACGGCAGCGTGGCCGGCGTGGCGACGTCGACGAAGACCTTGGAGATGGTGGTCACCAGGCCCGAGGCGGCCATGATGGCCATGATGCCGGCGTAGAACGGATATTGCAGGATGATCCCGGAGATCGTCTTGATGCCTTCGGTCAGCTTGGCCACGTAGGCGGCCGGCGTGCCCAGCAGGATGATGCCCAGGAACAGGATGATGAAGTTGATCAGGTTCAGGTCGAGCGAGCCGCCGTCCATGAAGTGGAAGACGACGTAGGCCACGCCCAGCGCGCCGATCAGCAGGCTGAGGATGCGGCTGTTGTTCAGCTTGGAGGCCAGCGTGCCCTTTTCCAGCATGTCCTCGGCCGCGTTGGACGCGTTGGCGTCGCGGTCGATGGCCGGGTCCACTTCGACGATCTTTTCGCCTTTCTTCGGATGCAGCCAGGCGTTCAGCAGCGGCAGCGTCACGATGATCACCAGGCTGGTGATCAGCATCGGCACCGAGAAGATGGTTTCCGTCAGCGGAATGGTGCCCATCTGCTTGGCGGTGGGGTGGCCAGGCGTGGCCACCAGCACCGGGATGCTGGCCGACAGGCCCAGGCCGTACATGGTGAAGCCGCTGTAGGCCGCGGCGATGATCAGCGGGTAGTGCACGCCCTTGACCTTGAGCGCCAGCTTCTTGGCGACGATGCCGCCGATGACCAGGCCGAAGCCCCAGTTCAGGTAGCTGCCGATGCCGCCGACCAGCGTGGCGACGATGATGGCGGTGTGCGGCTTGTGCACGTGGCTGACGATGCGGTTGAGCAGGCGGTCGGTCAGCGGCGCGGTGGCCAGCACGTAGCCCATGGCCAGGATCACGGCCATCTGGGTGGTGAAGGCCAGCAGGCTCCAGAAGCCCTTGCCCCAGGCGCGGGTCACGTCGCCGATGCCCTGGCCTTCGATGCCCATGGCCAGCAGTACGGTGAGCAAGGTCAGCGCGATCGCGAAGACAAAGGGATCGGGCAGATACTTGCGCATCAGCTCAGTGAAAAAAGATGCCAATTTATTCATGGTGCCTCCTACGAACTCCGGTAAGGCGTATTGCTCTTGTGTCTTGCGCCGCCGTGCGCCGGATAAGGGCGCGAAGCGGATGGGACGGTCGGTTTCTTTGCGTGGTTGGGCTCGTGGCCCGCTGGCGCGTCGGACGGATCGCCGCGCGCCTTATGGTGTAGGGTTTCGGTGTTGCGGCGGCGTCAGGAATCGCCGGCCTTGGCGTTGAGCCACGCGGCCAGCTCGCCCAGCGCCGCGCTCTTCTCGCGCAGCACCTGTTCGCGGCGCTCGGGGCTCCAGGTATAGAACCCCTGGCCGCTCTTGGCGCCGAGCTGGCCGTTCTCGACCTTGCTCTTGAGCAGGTCGGACGGCTCGGTGCGGTTTTCCAGGTCTTTGTAGAGATAGCTGGCGATGGCGTAGTGGACGTCAATGCCGTTCATGTCGCGCTGTTCCAGCGGACCGGACAGCGCCAGGCGGATGCCCAGGCTCCACTTGACCACTTCGTCGATGTCTTCGGCGCTGGCCACGCCCTTTTCCAGCAGCGAGATGGCCTCGCGCGCCAGGGCGTGCTGGATGCGGTTGGCGATGAAGCCGGGGATGTCCTGGCGCACCAGCACCGGGCGCTTGCCGCCCAGGCGCAGCGTCGCCATGACGCGCGCCACGGTGTCTTCCGAGGTGGCGTCGTTGCGCACCACTTCGACCAGCGGGATGACGTCGGCGGGGGTGAAGAAGTGCGTGCCGACGAAGCGGTCGCGGCGCGCGACAGCACTGGCGATGGCGTTGATCGACAGGCCCGAGGTGTTGGTGGCGAAGATCGCTTCGGGCTTGCACAGCGCGTCGAGCTGGGCGAACAGGCCGCGCTTGAGTTCCAGGTTCTCGGGCACCGCCTCGATGACGAGGTCACAGGCCGCCGCCGCGTCCAGGCCGGGCGCCATGCGGATGCGTTGCATCACGGCGTCGACCTGGCCGGGGGCGTAGACGTTCAATTGGCGTTCGATGACGGCGCGGGCGCGATCCAGGGCGCCGTCCATCGGATCAACCAGGACCACGTCCAATCCCTTCGAGGCGAAGAGCGCGGCGATGCCGCTGCCCATGGCGCCGGCGCCGATGACGGCCAGATTCTGCAGGGGAGTATCCATGAGGGTTCGCTTGCCTTACGGGGCGCGCGCGGCGGGCGGCACAGGCGGAACCAGGGAACTGCGATCTGTCTCTTCCGTCGGTGTCTTCCTGTGCGCGGGCCAGAAAAATCGTTGTGTTCTATATACGAACATTTGTGCGTATATAGAATTTCTGACGAAGATAGTACTAAAAGTTGCCGGGGGTGGACAAATGGCCGTTTTGGGGCGTTCGTCAGGTGGACAGTGTGGAACGCGCGCAAGGCCGCCTGCCGAGGCCGCGTCGCGTTCTGCATGGAGGGTCGAATCGATGGAATGGGGCAAAGCGCGCGCCGGAGCGCGAGGCCCCGGCGCGGCGTTACCCTTTTGCCTTACCCCGAATTGCGCAACCCGGCGGCGATGCCGTTGATGGTCAGGTGGATCGCGCGTTGCACGCGTTCATCGGCCTCGGCGGCGGGCGACTTCTGCGCCGCGCGGTGGCGGCGGATCAGGTCGACCTGCAGGTAGTTGAGCGGGTCGATGTAGGCGAAGCGCTCGCGCAGCGAAGCCTGCAGCGACGGGTTGTCGGCCAGCAGCTCGCGCCGCGTCAGCAGCTTGAGCATGGCCAGGGTGCGGCCATGCTCGGCGCTGATCATGCCGAAGATCTTCTCGCGCAGCGCGCGTTGCGGCACCAGTTGCGCGTAGCGCGCGGCGATGGCCAGGTCGGACTTGGCCAGCACCATCTCCATGTTGGACAGCAGCGTGCGGAAGGCCGGCCAGTCCCGCGCCATCTCGCGCAGCTGGGCCAGGCGGCCGCGCTGCGAGCGCGGCGCCCCCGGCGCGCCGGCTTCCAGGTAGGCCTCGATGGCCGACCCCATGCCGTACCAGCCGGTCAGCATCAGGCGGCACTGGGCCCAGGAGAAACCCCACGGAATGGCGCGCAGGTCTTCGATGCGCTGGCCCTTCTTGCGCGAGGCCGGGCGCGAGCCGATGTTCAGGCCGGCGATCTCGGCGATCGGGGTGGCGGCGAAGAAGTATTCGGCGAAGCGCGGCGTGTCGTAGACCAGGCCGCGGTAGCTGCGCTGCGCGGTCTCGGACATGAACGACATGGCCGGGCCATGATGCGCCATGTGCGCGTCTTCCGCGCTGGTGGCCTCGGCGCGCTGCGCCAGGCTGGATTCGAGCGTGGCGGCGACCAGCAGCTCCAGGTGCCAGCGGCCGACCTCGGCATCCTTGTACTTGCTCTGGATGACCTCGCCCTGTTCGGTCAGGCGGATCTGGCCGGCCACGGTGCCGGGCGGCTGCGCCAGGATGGCGTCGAAGCTGGAACCGCCGCCGCGGCCGACCGAGCCGCCGCGGCCATGGAACAGGCGCAGCCGCACGTGGCGGCTGGAGAACACGTCGACCAGCGCGCGTTCGGCCTGGTAGAGCGACCAGTTGGAGGTCAGGAAGCCGCCATCCTTGTTGCTGTCGGAATAGCCCAGCATGACTTCCTGGGCGCCGTTCTGCGCCCGCTTCACGCGTTCGCGGATCTCGGGCAGATCGAGCCAGGCGGCCATGATGTCGGCGCCGCGCTGCAGGTCGGGGATGGTCTCGAACAGCGGCACCACCATCAGGCCGTCTTCCGGCGCGATCTCCTGGCCGGCGGGCGCGATCAGGCCCGCTTCCTTCTGCAGCACCATCACTTCCAGCAGGTCGCTTAGGGTCTCGGTGTGCGAGACGATGGTCTGGCGCACGGCCTGCTTGCCGTAGCGCATGCGGCCGGCGGCGGCGGCGCGCAGCACCGCCAGTTCGCGCGTGGTGTCCTCGCTGTAGGCGATCCAGGGCGAGGCCAGCGGCCGCGCCTGCGCCAGTTCGGCGCGCAACAGGGCCACGCGCGCGTCCTCGTCCAGCGCCAGGTAGTCCAGCGGCTGGCCCTCGTGGGTGGCGCCGGCGCGGCTGAACAGTTCGGCCAGCGCGCGCTCGTGCACGTCGGAACTCTGGCGCAGGTCGACCGTGGCGAGGTGAAAGCCGAACACTTCGACCGCCTGCTGCAGGCCGGCCAGGCGCAGCTTGCCGATCGGCGCGCCATGGTGCGCGGCCAGCGACGCGGCGATGACGGCCAGGTCGGCCGACAATTCCTGCGGCGTGTCGTAGGGCTGGGCCGCGACGGTGCTGCGGCGGGCCAGGTTCTGGCCGGTCAGGCGCAGCGCGGTGGCGGCCAGGCGCGCATAGACGCCGACCAGCGCGCGCCGGTAGGGCTCGTCGCTGCGATGCGGCGAGTCGTCGCCGCTGTGTTCGGCCAGCGCCAGCAGCGCCGGGTCGACCGCGATCAGCAGCGTGGTGATGGACAGCTCGGCGCCGAGCGCATGCACTTCCTGCAGGTAGTGCTCGAACAGCACGGTGGCCTGGCGCAGCAGGGCGCGCTCCAGCGTGCCGGCGTCGACGTTCGGGTTGCCGTCGCGGTCGCCGCCGATCCAGCTGCCCATGCGCAGGAACGGCTCGAGCGGCGGGGGCGGGGCAACGAAGGGCTTGGCGTCGCGATTGAGCAGCTTGGACAGGTCGCCGTAGACGCGCGGGATGACCTGCAGGAAGGTGCTGCGGTAGTACGACAGCGCGTTCTCGATCTCGTCGGCCACCGTCAGGCGGGTGTAGCGCAGCATGCGCGTCTGCCACAGCGTGGCCACGCGGCCGAGCAGCGCGGCATCGAGTTCGGTCAGTTCCTCCGGCGTCAGCGGCTGGTCGCGCTGGGCCAGCGCGGCGGCGATCTCGCGATGCACGTCCAGCGTGCTCTTGCGCTGCACTTCGGTGGGGTGGGCGGTCAGCACCGGCATGACGCAGGCGTCGGCCAGCAGGCGGCGGATGCGCGCCGGCGTCACGCCATGGCGGCCCAGGGCCTGCACCGCGTCGCGCAGGCTGCCGCGCGCGGGCGCATCGCCGGCCAGGGCGCGGGCGCGCTGGCTGCGGTTCTGGTCGCGGTCCTCGGCGATGTTCGACAGGTGCAGGAAGTAGCTGAAGGCGCGCGCCACCGAGTTGGGGTCGCTGCCCTGCAGGTGCTTGACGCGCTGCTCCAGCAGCTTGCCGTCGGCGGCGTTGCCTTCGCGGCGGAACTTGACGGCGGTGCGGCGCAGGGTCTCGATGGTGTCGAAGACGCGTTTGCCTTCGCATTCGGCGATGACTTCGCCCAGCATTCGGCCTAACAGCCGGATATCGTGACGCAAGGGTTCTGCGGAGTCGGACTGCGGGCGGCTGGCATTCATCGGGCGGGGGATCCGTCGGGCTGCTGGGAAAGGGAGGGTGGGGTGATGCGCGCTGCTGGTAAACCGTGAACGAGAACGTCACCGATTTTACGCAGGCTTCCTTACGGTGCAGCCGGCCGGCTGCGGTAAAGTCTGGCTCTATCCCTTAGTCTTTGCAGAAACCCCCTTTTATGCTGAATCACCAACGTCGCGCGCTCGTGCTGTTTTCGGGCGGCCAGGATTCCACCACCTGCCTGGCCTGGGCGCTGGACCGCTATGCCCATGTGGAAACCGTGGCGTTCGACTATGGTCAGCGCCACCGCATCGAGCTGGATGCGCGCCTGAACGTGCTGCGCGACATCCGCGCGCGTTTCCCGCAGTGGGCGCCGCGCCTGGGCGAAGACCATCTGCTGGACCTGAAGGTGCTGGGCCAGGTGGGCGACACCGCCATGACCAGCGACCGCGCCATCGAGATGCAGGCCAACGGCCTGCCCAACACCTTCGTTCCGGGCCGCAACCTGCTGTTCCTGACGCTGGCGGCGGCGCTGGGCTACCGGCGCCAGCTGGACGTGCTGGTGGGCGGCATGTGCGAAACCGATTTCTCGGGCTACCCCGACTGCCGCGACGACACCATCAAGGCGCAGCAGGTGGCGCTGGGCCTGGGCCTGGGCAGCCGCGTCACCATCGAGACGCCGCTGATGTGGATCGACAAGTCCGAGACCTGGGCGCTGGCCCAGCAACTGGGCGGCGACGCGCTGGTCGAGACCATCGTCGAGGAAAGCCACACCTGTTACCTGGGCGAACGCGGCGCGCGCCACGGCTGGGGCTACGGCTGCGGCGAATGCCCGGCCTGCAAGCTGCGCCGGGCCGGCTGGGAGAAGTGGACGGCGCAGCGCGGCGCGTGAGCCGCCCGCCGGCCACGCGATGGCAACGTTCTTTCAACGAGCCGTGCGCCGCCCACGTGGCCATCACGCTCCCCTGCTCCAGGATGCGCCCGGCGGCCAGCCGCGGCGCCTGGCCAGTTGACGCCGCAATGGCGTCAGAACCCGTGCTGACAGTAGCTGTGCGCGTGTCGCCACGTTTCGCCGATCGGTGAATTTTATTTCGATATATTGAAATCCATTCATTTAAAGATGAATGGATTTCATTTAATTTCGACTTTACACGGCCAGGCAAGGGATTGAGCGCCCATTTTTTGCGACCCTGTTCCGGTATGGAGATGCAAACAAACATTTCAATACCGTTCGATGGAAAGGCGTTTCTACTCAGGGCTCAATCATCATGAATCGGTCGCGCATTATCCTCATTTTCGATAACGAATTCGCCAAGCAAGGCATCTCCGATTCGCTCGAGCAGATCGGTTTCGTCCTGAATCCCGTCTCGCTCCAGGAGCCGGCGCCGGCGCGTCACGCGGGAGAAATCCAGGTGCACCTGTGCCTGCCCCGGGACCTGGACATCACGATCGGCCAATTGCGCGCGCGTTTCTCGCATTCGACCATCATCGCCATCCGCCATATCGAAAGCCCGGCGGTGCGTATCAACGCGCTGCTGGCCGGCGCGGACAGTTGCTATGGCACCCGCATCAGCTACAGCGAGGTGGCGGCGGCGATCCAGTCGGCGCAGCGCAAGTTGACGCTGTGCCAGCCCGCCGCGCCGCGCCGGCCGGACGTGGCGGCGGAGCCGGTCGTGGCCGAGCAAAGCTGGCGCCTGTGCGACAACGATTGGACGCTGGTGTCGCCCGCCGGTCCGGGCGTCAGCCTCACGCCCATGGAGCGTGCGGTGCTCAAGGGCATGTACGGTCACCCCGAGCGGATCATCCGCCGCGCGGATTTCGCCGCCGCCAGCCTGGACATCCCCGGCAATGGGCGCGCGCTGGACCTGGTCATCAGCCGCCTCAAGCGCAAGGGTGTCGCCGCCGGCATGACCATTCCGATCCGCAGCTTGCGCGGCAAGGGCTATTCGTTTTCGGCCACCTTGGCCCAGGATGGCAGCGAGCCTGCCGCGGTCCGGAAAGAGGGCGCCGTGTCGCCGCTGCTGGCCGCCATCCAGGGCGACCGCCTGCAGTTCCACTATCAACCCATCGTCACCGCCACGGATCTGGAGATCGTCGGGGCGGAGGCCCTGTTGCGATGGCGCGCGACCGGCGGCGAGACGATGGGTATCGATGGCTTGTTGCGTGAAGCGGGCGCCCCCGAGGCCGGGCAGGCCCTGATCAGTTGGGGCTTGCACACCATCGCCCACGATCAGGCGCGTTGGCGGCAGGAGGCGCCGGGGAAGGGGCTGGCGGTGAACATCAACATCTCGCCGCAGAGCTTCGCCCGCCGCGACGTCGTCGGCGTGATCCTGCGCGATGTCGCCGCCTGCGGCTTGGCGCCCGACGATATCCGCATCGAGCTCACGGAGGAGGCGGCGCTGCATGCGGGATCCGCCGAGATCCGCTCGATGCTGGAAGCATTCACCAGCCGCGGCATCCAGGTCTGGCTCGACGATTTCGGCAAGGGCTACAACAACCTCGAATGGTTGTCGGCGCTGCCGTTGGCGGGCTTGAAGCTGGACAAGTCGATTATCTGGAGCGCCGCGCGGCAGGCGGACGCGCAAAAGGTATTGACCTCGATTTGCCAGTTGGCGCGGGACCTGGATATCGCCACCGTGGCCGAGGGCATCGAGACCGAGGCGCATTGCCGCGCTGCGCGCGAAGCCGGTTGTGATCTGCTGCAAGGCTTCCTGTTCTTCCGACCCGGCACGGGCGATGAACTGGCCGCCGCGCTGGCCGAGCAGCGCTGGCGTCGCGCCGGCATGGCGCGGGGCCGCGAGCGTCTCACGCCGGCGGTCGCCAGGCCGGCCGATACACCCATCGCTGCGTGCGCGCCGTACCGTTCCACTCCCTAGCCACGCAAAGGAAGCGCAACGACGACCATCCATCGGCGCGCGGCGCCTTTGGATGCCGATCGCTTCAGGCGCCGATCAGGGGCGCTGCGGCGGCGTGGCGTCACCCTCGCCCAGCGCGCGCTGCATCAGCACGGTGTCGCGCCATTCCCCATGCTTGTGGCCCACCGAGCGCAGCGTGCCCACCGGGTGAAAGCCCTGGCGCGCATGCACCGCCAGCGAGGCGGCGTTGCGGCTGTCGCCGACCACCGCCAGCATCTGGCGCCAGCCGGCCGCGGTGCAGCGTTCGATCAGGGCGGCCAGCAGCTTGCCGCCGATGCCCTGGCCGGCGCGGCCCGCCTTGACGTAGACCGAGTCCTCGACCGTGTGGCGATAGGCCGGGCGGGGGCGGTAGGGCGTGACGTAGGCATAGCCCACCACTTCGCCGTCGATCTCCGCCACCAGATAGGGCATGTCCTTTTCCAGCACGCCGGCGCGCCGCTGGCGCATCTCCTGGATGGAGGGCGGCTCCAGCTCGAACGACGCGGTGCCGTGCTGGACGTGGTGCGCGTAGAGGGCCTTGATGGCGGGCAGGTCGGCATCCGCGCTATCGCGGATCAGGAGGGGGGCGGCAGGTTGCGGCATGGGGAAGCGGAGAAAGGCGCGCCGGCGCGGCGCGAAAACGAGTCGCCAGTGTCGCGCAAGGCCATGCATAAATAAAGCTTTGGTCTGTTATCGTTTTCATAAGTAAAACTTTGACCAAGGCGGCGGCCGCACGGCGCCGGATGGACCCATGCGCGGACTCAATCTGGACGCCCTGCGCACCTTCGCGCAGGTGATCGAACTGGGCAGTTTCTCGGCCGCGGCCGAACGGGGCGGCATCACCCAGCCCGCCGTCAGCCTGCAGGTGCGCCAGCTCGAACGCCGCTTCGGCCTGAAGCTGGTCGAGCGGGTGGGCCGGCGAGCGGGGCCGACCGCCGCCGGGCTGGAACTGCTGACCCACATCCGCGCGATCGACACGGCGCTGGCGCAGGCCGAGCAGGCCATGACGGCGCACGCCGCGCAGGTGACGGGGCGGGTGCGGCTGGGCACCGGCGCCACCGCCTGCACCTATCTGCTGCCGCCACTGCTGGCGAGCCTGCGGCGGCGCTTTCCGGCGCTGGACGTGGTGGCCAGCACCGGCAATACCGCCGACATGCTGCGCGGGCTGGAGAACAACACGCTGGACATCGGCCTGGTGACGCTGCCGGCGCCGGGCCGCATGTTCGAGGTCACCCCGGTGCTGGAAGACGAGTTCGTGGCCATCTTTCCGGCGCGCGGCCCCATCGCCATGCCGGATGCCGTCACGCCGCAGGCGTTGGCGGCGTTGCCGCTGGTGCTGTTCGAGCCGGGCGCGCGCACCCGGCGGCTGGTGGATGACTGGTTCGAGGAAGCCGGGATGGCGCCCAAGCCGGTCATGGAACTGGGCAGCACCGAGGCCATGAAGGAAATCGTGGCCGCCGGCCTGGCCTGCGCCGTGCTGCCCAGGCTGGCGGTGAGCGGCGCCGGCCACCGCGACAGCCTGGCCGTGCGCTCGCTGGCGCCGCGCCTGGCGCGCACCCTGGCCATCGTGGTGCGCCGGGACAAGCCGCTCAGCCGTGGACTGCGGCACCTGCAGGAAGCGTTGCTGGCGCTGCGGACATGAACGCATAGGGGTGGAACACGTCCACCGGCAGCTGGTTGCACGCCTCGACGCAGTCGCGCACGGCGGCCATGCCGCTGAAGTCCAGGCCGCTGGCGATGCCCTGGCGATCCAGGTTCAGCGCCAGCGTCACCAGGTCGACGTTGCCGGTGCGTTCGCCATTGCCGAACAGGCAGCCCTCGACCCGGCCGGCGCCGGCCAGCAGCGCCAGTTCGGCCGAGGCCACGGCGGTGCCGCGGTCGTTGTGCGGATGCACGCTCAGCACGATGCTGTCGCGCCGCGCCAGGCGGCGATGCATCCATTCGATCTGGTCGGCATAGACGTTGGCGGTCGTGCATTCCACCGTCGACGGCAGGTTGATGATCATCTTGCGCGCCGGCGTCGGACGCCAGATGGCGCTGACCGCATCGCAGACCTCCAGCGCGAAATCCAGTTCGGCCAGGCTGAAGGTCTCGGGCGAATACTGGTAGATCCATTCGGTGTCCGGATGCGCGTCGGCCAGGGCGCGAATCTGGCGCGTGCCGGCCAGCGCGATCTCCTTGATCTCGGCGCGGCTCATGCCGAACACGATGCGGCGCCATTGCGGTGCGATCGGGTTGTACAGGTGCACGATGGCGCGCGGCGCGCCGCGCAGCGATTCGAAGGTGCGCGCGATCAGGTCGGGCCGCGACTGGGTCAGGACCTCGATGGTGACGTCGGCGGGAATGCGGTTCTCCTCGATCAGCTTGCGCACGAAATTGAAGTCGGTGTCGGAAGCCGACGGGAACGCGACTTCGATCTCCTTCAGCCCCACCGCCACCAGCTGTTCGAAAAAGCGCAGCTTGCGGGCCGCGTCCATGGGGTCGATCAGCGCCTGGTTGCCGTCGCGCAGGTCGGTGCTCATCCAGATGGGCGGCGCGCTCGGGCGGCGGGCCGGCCATTGGCGCTCGGCGTAGTCGCGGGCAAAGGGCTGGACGGGGCGGTACTTGTGTTGGGGATGGTCGAGCATGGAAACCTCCGGCCGCGCGGCGCGCGGCGTCTGGGGCCGCCGGTCTGCGGCGGCGGTCGGGCAAGGGAGGTGGCGGACGGACCCGTCAGAGGGCCCGGGGCTGCCGGGCGGCCACGGGGCGCAAGGCCCGGCAACCGCGCGCTAGTCGTAGCGTCGGCGGGACGGCGCGCGCAAGTGCGAAGGCGTCCGATTTCCCGGCCAGGCGCGCGCGCCGGCCGCGCAAGGCGGCGCGGGTGGCGGGGGAGCGGGGACGAAGACGCATGATCGGAACGCGGACGGCAGGGAAATCAACGGCAATGCGGGCAGGATAGGTACACTGGAAAAGACCGTCTACCGCCAGCTGGGCATGAATCGTCGAGAAATGGACAAATCCAAAGCACCGCCACGCCCCTCCGGATCGCGCAAGCCCGCCGACCTGGACCTGTTTCCGTACGAATCCTCGCAGCGGCCGGTGGCCGCGCTGGCGGTGGATTACGAGGACGGGCACCGCGTGCGGCGCCATCGCCACCGCCGTTCGCAGCTGCTGTACGCGATCTCGGGCGTGATGGTGGTCGATACCGATGCGGGCATCTGGGTGGTGCCGCCCACGCGCGGCGTGTGGGTGCCGGCCTGGGTCTCGCACGCCATCCGCATGAGCGGCGAACCGCGCATGCGCACGGTGTTCGTCGAGCCGGGCGCGGCCTCGCACCTGCCCACCGAATGCTGCGTGCTGTCGATCTCGCCGCTCTTGCGCGAGCTGATGGTGGCGGCAGCCGAAGTGCCGCTGGATTGGCAGCCGGGCACCCGCGACGGCCGCCTGATGATGCTGCTGCTGGACGAACTGAAACAGGAGCCGGTGCTGCCGCTGCACCTGCCGCAGCCGTCCGAGCCGCGCCTGGCGCGCATCTGCCGCGCCATCGTGCGTCACCCCGAGCGCCAGGCGGGCGCGGCCGACTGGGCGCGGGAATTGGGGGTGGATCCCAAGACGGTGCATCGCCTGTTCCTGCGGCACACCGGCATGACCTTCGGCCGCTGGCGCCAGCAGGCGCGGCTGCTGGCGGCGATGGAGCGGCTGGCGCGCGGCGAGCGGGTGCTGGATGTGGCCCTGGATCTGGGCTACGAGAGCCCCAGCGCCTTCGCGGCCATGTTCCGCAAGGCGCTGGGCGAGCCGCCCAGCGCGTTTGCGGCGCGCGGCGCGGCGTCCGCCTGATGGCCACGGCGCGGCCTCGGGGCGGCCTGCGGCCGCTGCCGGCCGGAACCAGCGTATTATTTACCGTTTTGCCGCCCACGCTAATAGCCTGAGACAAGATCATGCCGCACTACCGTTCCCGCACCTCGACCCACGGCCGCAACATGGCCGGCGCCCGCGCCCTGTGGCGCGCCACCGGCATGAAGGACGGAGACTTCGGCAAGCCGATCATCGCGGTGGTCAACTCGTTCACGCAGTTCGTGCCGGGCCACGTGCACCTGCGCGACCTGGGCGCGCTGGTCGCCAAGGAGATCGAGGCCGCCGGCGGCGTCGCCAAGGAATTCAACACGATCGCCGTCGATGACGGCATCGCCATGGGCCACGGCGGCATGCTGTATTCGCTGCCGTCGCGCGAACTGATCGCCGACTCGGTCGAATACATGGTCAACGCGCACTGTGCCGACGCCATGGTCTGCATCTCGAACTGTGACAAGATCACCCCGGGGATGCTGATGGCCGCGATGCGCCTGAACATTCCCGTGGTGTTCGTGTCCGGCGGCCCGATGGAAGCCGGCAAGGTCAAGTCGCCGACCGACGGCAAGGTGATCGCCAAGATCGACCTGATCGACGCCATGATCAAGGCCGCCGACCCGAAAGTGTCGGACGCCGAAGTGGCCGAAGTCGAACGCAGCGCGTGTCCGACCTGCGGCTCCTGTTCCGGCATGTTCACCGCCAACTCGATGAACTGCCTGACCGAGGCCATCGGCCTGGCGCTGCCGGGCAACGGCACCATCGTCGCCACGCACGCCTGGCGCAAGGGCCTGTTCGAGCAGGCCGGCCGCCTGGTGGTGGACCTGTGCCGCCGCTACTACGTCGAGGAAGACGAATCGGTCCTGCCGCGCAGCATCGCCACCAAGAGCGCGTTCCAGAACGCCATGGCGCTGGACGTGGCCATGGGCGGCTCGACCAACACCGTGCTGCACCTGCTGGCCGCGGCGCAGGAAGCCGGCGTCGACTTCACCATGGCCGACATCGACCGCATCTCGCGCAAGGTGCCGTGCCTGTGCAAGGCCGCGCCCGCCACCGACAAGTACCACATCGAAGACGTGCACCGCGCCGGCGGCATCCTCGGCATCCTGGGCGAACTGGCGCGCGCCGACCTGCTCGACCTGTCCTGCGGCAACGTGCACAGCGGCACGCTGGGCAACGCCATCGCGCAATGGGACGTGGCCGGCGGCGCCGGCGAAGCGGCGCAGAAGTTCTACCGCGCGGCGCCCGGCGGCATCCCCACCACCGTGGCCTTCAGCCAGGACGCCACCTTCCTGACGCTGGACACCGACCGCCAGACCGGCTGCATCCGCAGCAAGGAAAACGCCTACTCCAAGGACGGCGGCCTGGCCGTACTGTACGGCAACCTGGCCGAGAAGGGCTGCATCGTCAAGACCGCGGGCGTGGATGAATCGCAGTGGGTCTTCACCGGCCGCGCGCGCGTGTTCGAAAGCCAGGACGACGCCGTCGAAGGCATTCTGGGCGACAAGGTCGTGGCGGGCGACGTGGTGGTGATCCGCTACGAAGGTCCCAAGGGCGGCCCCGGCATGCAGGAAATGCTGTATCCCACGTCCTACCTGAAGTCCAAGGGCCTGGGCAAGACCTGCGCGCTGTTCACCGATGGCCGCTTCTCGGGCGGCTCGTCGGGTCTGGTGATCGGCCACGCCTCGCCCGAAGCGGCCGAGGGCGGCACCATCGGCCTGGTGCAAGAGGGCGACACCATCGAGATCGACATCCCCAACCGCAAGATGCACCTGGCGGTGTCCGACGAGGAACTGGCCCGCCGCCGCGCCGCGATGAACGCGCGCGAGGATGGCGGCTGGCTGCCGGTGGGCCGTGAGCGCGTGGTGTCGCAGGCCCTGCAGGCCTACGCGGCGCTGGCCACCTCGGCCGACCGCGGCGCGGTGCGCGACCTGTCGCAGCTCAAGCAGAAGCGTTGATCGGCCGCGGGTCGATGCAGTGAAAAAAGCGGCGCCGCGTGCGCCGCTTTTCTTTTGCGTCCGCGCTGCCGGATAACCCCGCCGTCGGCCAGGGCACCGCGCAATTGCGGCGGCGGCGCGCGATAAAATCCGGATACTTGTGATCCGGAGTCAAAAATGGCGCTCAATTCAGAGGCCCTGCGGCTGTTCCTGGGCGTGGTCGACGCCGGTTCGATGAGCGCGGCCGCCGAAATGCTGGGCCAGACGGCCTCCGGCGTCAGCCGCGGCCTGTCGCGCCTGGAGGAAGACCTGGGCGTGACGCTGCTGACCCGCACCACGCGGCGCATGGAGCTGACCGCCGAGGGCGCGCACTTCCTGCAGAAGGCGCGCCAGATCGTGCAGTCGCTGGAAGAGGCCGAGGAGTGCATGCGCATCGTCAACCAGCAGCCGGCCGGCCGCCTGCGCGTCGACGCCTCGGTGCCGGTGATGCTGCATTGCGTGGTGCCGCACGTGGCCGACTTCCGTCGCGAGTATCCGGCGATCTCGCTGGAGCTGACCAGCAACGACCGCATCGTCGACCTGATCGAGCATCGCACCGACGTGGCCCTGCGCATGGGGCCGCTGAACGATTCCACGCTGCACGCGCGGCCGATGCGTCCGCGTCCGCGCTGGCTGATGGCCAGCCCGGAGTACCTGGCGCGGCGCGGGGTGCCGCGCACGGTCGAGGACCTTGCCCGGCACGAACTGCTGGGTTTCACCCAACCCGAAAGCCTGAACGTCTGGCCGCTGCGCCACGCGGGCGGCTCGACCTATCTGGCCACGCCCACGCTGGCCACCTCCAGCGGCGAGACGCAGCGCCACCTGGCGCTGCGCGGCGTGGGCATCGCCTGCCTGTCGGATTTCGTGTCGCGCGACGATCTGATCGAAGGGCGCCTGGTGCGCATCATGGAAGACCTGCACACCGACTACCTGCAGCCGATGCACGCGGTGTACTACCGCAACACGCAGCTGTCGCGGCGCATCGCCTGCTTCCTGGATTTCTTCGCCAGCCGGTTGTGAGGGCAGGGGCCTGGCGCGACCTATGACGGTCCGCGCCAGGCCCCTGCGCGCTGCTACGTGCCTTAGCCGTGCAGCGCCCGGCCGAAAGCCGCCAGCACCGATTCGTGCAGCGTTTCCGACAGCGTCGGATGCGCGAACACGGTGTGCATCAGGTCTTCCTCGGTGGCTTCCAGCGCCGCCGCCACGCCGTAGCCGGCGATCAGCTCGGACGCCTCGGGGTGGATGATGTGCGCGCCCAGCAGCTCGCCGGTCCTGGCGTCGAACACCGTCTTCACCAACCCCTGGTCCTCGCCCATGGCGATGGCCTTGCCGTTGCCGGCGAAGGTGAATTTGCCGACGCGGATCTCGCCGCCCGTCGCCTTGGCGTGTTCGCGCGCGCGGGCCTCGGTCATGCCGATGCTGGCGACCTGCGGGTGTGAATACGTGCAGGCGGGGATGCGCAGCGGGTCGAGCGCATGCGCCGGCAGGCCGGCGATGGCTTCGACGCACAGCACGGCCTCGTGGCTGGCCTTGTGCGCCAGCCACGGCGCGCCGGCCACGTCGCCGATGGCGTAGACGCCCGGCTCGGCGGTGCGGCACAGGCCGTCGGTGACGATGTGGGTCTTCTCCACCTTCACGCGGGTCTGCTCCAGGCCCAGGTCCTCGACGTTGCCGACGATGCCGGCGGCAACGATGACGCGCTCGACCTCCAGCTCGATCTGCTTGCCCTGTTGCTCCAGCACGGCCTTGACGCCCGTGGCCGTCAGGCTGGACGACTTGACCGCGCACTGCGTCAGCACGCGGATGCCCTGCTTCTCGAAGGCCTTGCGCGCCAGCGCGGAGATCTCGGCGTCTTCCTGCGGCAGGATCTCGGCGGTCATGTCGATCAGCGTCACCTCCGCCCCGACCGCGCGGTAGAAGCTGGCGAACTCGGCGCCTATCGCGCCCGCGCCCACCACCAGCAGCGACTTGGGCAGCGCCGGCGGCGTCAGCGCCTGGCGGTAGGCCCAGATGCGTTCGCCCACCGGCAGCGCCGGCAGCTCGCGGGCGCGCGCGCCGGTGGCCAGGATGATATGGCGGGCCGACAGCGTGGCGCCGTTGTCGAGCGCGACGCGGCCGCCGCCGGCCAGCCTGGCGCTGGCGGCGAACACCGTGACACCGTTCTTTTTCATCAGGTGCGCCACGCCCTGGCCCAGGCGGCCGGCGACCTTGCGCGAGCGCGCCACCATCGCGGGCAGGTCGGGTTGCGCCGCGCCCGCGCCGGTCACGCCGTAGTGGTCGGCTTCGCGGCAGGCGCGCAGCACGGCGGCGCTGTGCAGCAGCGCCTTGGTCGGAATGCAGCCCCAGTTCAGGCAGATGCCGCCCAGTTCGGCGCGCTCCACCAGCGCGGTGGACAGGCCCAGCTGGGCCGCGCGGATGGCGGCCACGTAGCCGCCGGGCCCGCCGCCCACCACCACCAGGTCAAACGAAGTCTTGGTCATGGCGGGGCTCACAGCAGGATGCGCACGGGGTTCTCGATCAGCGCGCGGAACGCGGCCAGCCAGCGCGCGCCGACGGCGCCGTCCACCACGCGGTGGTCGGCCGACAGCGTCACGGTCATGACGGTGGCTGCCTGCAGGCAGCCGTTGTCGTCCACCACCGGGCGGCGCTCGGCCGCGCCCACCGCCAGGATCGCGGCCTGCGGCGGGTTGATGATGGCGGCGAACTGCTTGATGCCGTACATGCCGAGGTTGCTGACCGTCAGCGAGCCGCCGGTGAATTCCTCGGGCTTGAGGCGGTTGACCTTGGCGCGGCCGGCCAGCTCGACGATCTCGCCGGCGATGGCGGACAGCGGCTTGACGTCGGCGTCGCGCACGATGGGCGTGACCAGGCCGCCGTCGGTGGCCACGGCGACGCTGATGTCGGCGCCGGCGTGGAATTCGATGGCGTCATCGTGCCAGCTGGCGTTGACCTCGGGCACCTCGCGCAGCGCCAGGGCGGCGGCGCGCACGATGAAGTCATTGACCGACAGCTTGACCGCGCCGCCCTGGTTGGCCTGCGCGCGCAGGGCCAGCAAGGCGTCCATGCGGCAATCCACCGTCAGGTAGAAGTGCGGCACCTGCTGCTTGCTTTCGGTCAGGCGGCGGGCGATGGCGCGGCGCATGCCGGAATGCGGCACGCGGCGGCCGGCGGCGCGGCTGGCCTGGGGCGCGGCGGCAACGGGGGCGCGGTCACGCGCGGCTTCGACGTCGCGGCGCACGATGCGGCCGCGCGGGCCGGTGCCTTGCACTTCGAGCAGGTTGACGTGCCATTGCGCGGCCAGGCGGCGCGCCAGCGGGCTGGCGAAGCGGCGGGTGCCGGGGGCGATGGCGGCGTCGGGCGAGGCCGGTGCGGCGGCGCCGGCCGTCGCGGACGGAGCGAGAGCGCTTGCGGGAGCCGTTGCCGAGGCAGCCGATGTTGCGGCAGCCGTTGCTGCGGCGGCCGATGCTGCGGCGGCCGATGCTGCGGCGCCCGCGCCGTGTTCCGCCAGCGCCTTCTCGATCGCGCTGGCATCTTCGCCCGGCGCCAGCAGCACGCCGATCACGGTGTTGATCGGCACCGATGCCGGGCCGGCCTGCACCACGATGCGGCTGAGCACGCCCGCCTGTTCGGCGTTGATCTCGACGATCGCTTTCTCGGTTTCGATTTCCGCCAGCGCCTCGCCCACGGCGACCGTGTCGCCTTCCTGCTTGAGCCATTGGTGCAGCGTGCCGACGTCGGCATCGGCCGCGACGGAGGGGAGCTTGATAAGGTGTGCCACGTGTAGTTCGTCCTATTCTGCGCGCACGGCCAGGTCGGGCCGGTAGGCCGCCGGGTCGTCGTATTCGACCAGTTCCAGCACATTGCCTTCGGGGTCGCGGAAGAAGGCCAGCCAGGTGCCGGGCCGCACTTCCATCGGCGCCGGGTCGCTGTCGAAGGCCACGCCGCGCGCCCGCAGGCGCTCGACGGTGCCGGCCAGGTCCTGCACGATGAAGGTCAGGTAGGCGTTGCCCTGGCGGTCCAGGATGGCGGCGCCGCGCACCGCCGGCTCCGGCGCCACGGCCGGTTGCAGCAGCTTGATGCGCTCGCCGTACGAGGTCTGCAGGCGCGCCACGTCGTAGCCATGCTGCGTCAGGCCGGTGGCGCGGGCCTTGTCGGCCGGCACGCTGACGCGGTTCACCAGGGCCAGGCCGACCACTTCGGTGTAGAACGCCAGCTGCGCGTCCAGGTCGGCGCAGCAAATGCCGACTTCCATCGGCACGCTCATGCGCAGGGCGGCGCTCATGCGCGTTCTCCCAGGTCGGCCAGCACGTCGTTCAGGCCGGCGATGACTTCTTCCGTGTCGGCGAAGGCTGCGCGTTCCAGCACCTTGGAGATGCTGGGCGAGGCCTCGCCGCCGGTGACGCGCTTGACCGGCTGGTCGAGCCAGTCGAAGTAGCGGCGCTGGATCTCGTCGGCCAGCATGGCGCCGTACGAGGTGCCGCGCGCGCCCTGTTCGACGATCAGCACGTTGTTGGTCTTCTGGATGCTGGCGCCGATGGTGTCCCAGTCCAGGCTGGCGCGGTCCAGCGTGCGCAGGTCGATCACTTCCGCGTCGACCCCGGTCTCTTCGGCGGCCTTGAGCGCGCGACTGACCATCGACAGGTAGGTCAGCACCGTGACCTTGGAGCCGCCGCGGCGCACGCGCGCCTTGCCGAACGGAATGGCGTAGTCCAGGTCGCCCTCGGGGACCTCGCCCGACGAGGCGTAGAGATCCACGTGCTCGATCACCAGCACCGGGTCCTTGGAAGCCAGCGCGGTGTTCATCAGGCCGATGTACTCGTACGGCGTGGACGGCGCGACGATGCGCCAGCCCGGGGCCGTGGCGAAGACGCCGGCCGGGTCCATCGAGTGCTGCGAGCCGTAGCCCGTGCCCATCGCGACCTTGGTGCGCAGCACGAACGGCACGTCGATGTCGCCGCCGAACATGTGGCGGGCCTTGCCGATCTGGTTGAAGATCTGGTCGGCCGCGACCCACATGAAGTCGGGGTACATGAATTCCACCACCGGCTTGTAGCGGCCGTCCATGGCCAGGCCGCCGCCCAGGCCGGCGAAGGCGTTCTCGGAGATCGGCGTGCCCAGCACGCGATCGGGGTACTTGTCCTTCAGGCCGCGCGTGGCGCCGTTGGTGCCGCCCTTCAGGCGGTGCACGTCCTCGCCCAGCACCACCACGCCTGGGTCGGTCTCCATGCGGCGGTCGAGCACATCGGCCACCGCGTCCACGAACTTGCGCTCGGCGCGGGCGCCGGCGTAGTCGGCGGCATCCTGGTAGCGCAGGCCGGCCAGTTCCGAGCCGTCGCTGCGCAGGCCCACGTCGCGGAAGTCGGGGCGCGGCCACAGGTCGGCGCGCACGCGGCGCTTGCCGCCGTCGGCGGCCTCGGTCAGGCGGCCCGACACGTCCTTCATCACGTCCTTGCAGCGCTGGCGCAGAGCGTCGACCTCGGCCTGGGTGATCAGCTGGCGGCCGATCATCTCGGCGGCGATCTTGTCGAGCGGATCGCGGCGGCGCCATTGCGCCTCCTCTTCCTTGCTGCGGTAGCCGAAGGCGCTGCCGGGGAAGGGGCCGTTCTGGTGGAAGAAGCGGTAGACGTCCACCTCGATGATGGTGGGGCCGTTGCCGGCGCGCATGTGCGCCACGGCTTCCGACATGGCCAGGTGCACGGCCAGCGGATCCATGCCGTCGACCTGCCAGGCCGGGATGTTGAAGGCCTGGCCACGGGCCGACAGGCGCGGCTCGGCGGTCGATTCCTCGACCGTGGTGGACACGGCGTAGCGGTTGTTCTCGATGAAGAAGCACAACGGGGTCTTCCACGCGGCGGTCAGGTTCATCGTCTCGAGCACCGAGCCGATGTTGACGGCGCCGTCGCCGAAGTACGTCACCGCCACGCGGTCGGTGCCGGCGTGGTGGTGGGCCCAGGCCGCGCCGGCCGCCAGCGGCACGCCGCCGCCGACGATGGCGTTGGTGCCGAGCGCGCCCGCTTCCAGCCAGCGCAGGTGCATGCTGCCGCCACGGCCGCGGCAGTAGCCTTGCGCCAGGCCCATGATCTCGGCCAGCGTCTTGTGCAGCACTTCATCGATAGCGGGCGTGAGCGGGTTGCGCGGGTCCAGGCCCAGCGGCGCCACGTGTTGCAGGGCCTTGGCCAGGAACTGGTGGTGGCCGCGGTGCGAGCCGTTGATCTGGTCGCCGGCGCCCAGCGCCAGCACCGAGCCGACTGCGCCGCCTTCCTGGCCCACCGACGAGTGGGCCGGGCCGTGCACCAGGCCTTCGGCGGCCAGGTCCAGCACCGCTTCCTCGAAAGCGCGGATCCAGTGCAGCTGCGTCAGCATGGTGGCCAGCAGCGCCGGGTCGGCCTGCTGCCAGTCCGAGGTCTCGACCGTGAGTTGCCGCCAGGGCGCCTGGGAACCAAGCGGTTGGTAGGTGGCCATGAGTGAATCTCCAGAATGTAGGTAAGCGGTCAGAGGTAGCTGTAGCGGCTCCAGCCGCCATCGGCCACCAGGGTGTGTCCGGTGATGTAGGCGGCCTGGCTGGACGTCAGGAACACCGCCAGGTCGGCCATTTCGGCCGGCTGCGCCAGGCGCCGCAGCGGCGTGCGCTGCTTGAGGCGTTCGGGGTCGAGGCGGCCGCGCGCGGCCAGGTCGCGCACCAGGTCGGTCTCGACGTAGCCGGGCGCCAGCGCGTTCACGCGCACGCCCGCCGGACCCCATTCCACCGCCAGGGTCTCGGTCAGCAGCACCACCGCGCCCTTGGTGGCGCAATAGGCGGCGCGGTCGGGCGCGGCCACCACGCCGTACATCGAGGCCAGGTTGATGATGCAGCCCTCGCCCTTGGGCACCATGCGGCGGCCGGCGGCCTGGGCGCACAGGAACACGCCAGTCAGGTTGATGTCGACGGCGCGGCGCCATTCCTCGGGCGTGACGTCCAGCGACGGCTTGTTGGCCGAGATGCCGGCGTTGTTGACCAGCACATCGATGCCGCCCCAGGCCTGCTCGACCTGGGCGAAGGCGCGTTCGACGGCGTCGGCGTCGGTGACCGAGGCCTGCGCGGCCAGGGCCTCGCCGCCGGCCGCGCGCAGCCCGGCCACGGCCGCGTCCAGCGCTACCGGATCCATGTCCAGCAGCGCCACCCGCGCGCCCTGGCGCACGAACGCCTCGGCCGTGGCGTAGCCGATGCCTTTGGCGCCGCCGGTGATCACCACGTTCTTGCCGCGCAGATCGGCGTGGCGTACTTCAGGGGTATTGTCCAAGTGCTTGCCTCTACAGATGCGTTAGGCGGTCAGACCGCCAGCCATTCCTGGACCACGTCCTGGCGCTCATGCAGTTGCGCGGGCGGTCCTTCGAAAACGATGCGGCCATGGCCCATCACGCTGACGCGCGTGGACACTTTCAATGCGATGGTCAGCTTCTGCTCGACCAGCACCACCGACACGCCGCGCTGGTGGATGTCGCGGATCACGTCGGCGATCACTTCGACGATCTTGGGCGCCAGGCCTTCGGTGGGCTCGTCGATCAGCATGACCTTGGGGTTGCCCAGGAGCGAACGGCACATGGTCAGCATCTGCTGTTCGCCGCCGGACAGGTTGCCGGCGCGGGTATTGCGGCGTTCCTTCAGGCGCGGGAAATAGCCGAACATCTGTTCGATGGTCCAGGCCGGGGCGTCGGGCCGGGCGGGCTGTTCGCCCATGCGCAGGTTCTCGTCCACCGTCAGGTTGGCGAACACCTCGCGCTCTTCCGGCACGAAACCCAGTCCGGCGCGGGCGATCTCGAAAGGCCGCTTGTTGGTGATGTCGCGGCCTTCGATGGCGATGCGGCCGCCCGTCACGTCCACCAGCCCCATGATGCTCTTCATGGTGGTGGAGCGGCCGGCGCCGTTGCGGCCCAGCAGGCTGACCACCTCGCCGCGGCCCACCGTCAGGTCGATGCCGTGCAGGATGTGGCTCTTGCCGTAGTGCGCGTGCACGCCTTGCAGGGCCAGCAGGGGGGATTGCATGCTCATACCGTTTCCTCTCCCAGATAGGCTTCGCGCACGCGGGCGTCGCCGCGGATGTCGGCGGGCGTGCCGGTGGCCAGGATCTCGCCGTACACCAGCACGCTGATGCGGTCGGCCAGCGAGAACACCACCTGCATGTCGTGCTCGACGATCAGCAGGGTGCAGTCGCGCGTCACGTCCTTGATGAGTTCGACGGTGTAGTCGACCTCGTGCTGCGACATGCCGGCCATCGGCTCGTCCAGCAGGATCACCTTGGGCCGCGAGGCCAGCGTCATGCCGATTTCCAGCGAGCGCTGCTCGGAGTAGTTCAGGTCGCCCGCGGCGGTATGCTGCTTGGCGGCCAGGCGCACTTTCTCCAGCAGCTGGTCGACGTTCTCGTTGACGGCGCGGTGGCGCGCGATGGGGCGCCAGAAGTTGTAGACCAGGCCGTGCATGCGCAGCACCGCCAGCCGCAGGTTCTCGCGCACCGACAGGCGCGGGAACACGTTGGTGATCTGGAACGAACGCGCCAGGCCAAGGCGGTTGATGCGCTCGGGCGGCAGGCCGCCGATCGGGCGCGAGCGCAGGCTGATGTCGCCCGAGGTCGGCGCGAACGAGCCCGACATCAGGTGGAACAGCGTGGACTTGCCGGCGCCGTTGGGGCCGATGACGGCGTGGCGTTCGCCGGCCTCGACCTTCAGGTTGACGCCGCGGATGATCTGCGCGTCGCCGAAGGACTTGCGCACGTCGGTCAGGGTCAGGATCTCGTGGCTCATTTTGCGGTCTCCAGCACGGGCGCGGCTTCGGCCTCGCCGCGCCACAGGACCAGCGCCCAGCGGCAGGCCAGGAGGCCGCCCGCGAACAGCGCCAGCGGCAGCAGCCAGGTCGACAGCGCCAGCGGCGCCCAGTCGTGGCCGAACAGGGAAATGGCGGGCCAGCCGGCATCGGGGTTCATCGCCAGCAGCGAGCGGTAGTCGCGCGCGAACATGCGTTGCAGCAGTTCCACCGAGAACACCGTGGCGCCGGTCAGCAGCAGGCCGCCGGCGACGGACACCGCGGCGCGCGGCAGCCAGTCGGCCAGGCCGCGCTGGCGCAGCGACTTGGCGGCGCGCTGCACCAGGCCGACCAGGCCGTCCGGCACGAACAGCATCACCAGCACGAACAGGATGCCCTGATACAGCAGCCAGGAACGGGTGATGTCGGCCAGCGTCTGCGACAGGAAGGTCAGGATCGAGGCGCCCAGCACCGGGCCGAGGAAGGCGTTGACGCCGCCGATGTAGGCGAACAGCACCGCGTCGGTCGACAGCTTGACCTCGAACAGCACGTAGTTGCCGGCTTCGATGTTCAATGCCTGCAGGCCGCCGGCGATGCCGGCGAACATGGCCGACAGCGCGAACACCATGGTCTTGAGCGTGTGCGGCCGGTAGCCCAGGTAGCGCAGGCGGTTGGCATTTTCGCGCAGACCCAGCGTCAGCCGGCCCAGCGGCGTGCGGGTCAGGCCATACAGCGCGGCCAGTGACACCAGCACCCAGGCCAGCACCAGGAAGTACACCTCGATGTCCGAGCCGAAGGTGAAGCCCCAGGCCGGCATGCGCATGGCGGACAGTCCGGCTTCGCCGCCGAACACGCCCTTCAGGTGCGGCGCCAGCGCGTGCAGCAGTTCGGCCAGCGCCAGCGTGATCATCGAGAAGTATACGCCGGCGCGCATGGTGGCGAACCAGCCCGCGACCAGCCCGAACAGCAGGCCGGCCACGCCGCCGGCCAGCGGCATTAGCGGCGTCGGCAGGAGGCCCGCGCCGCCCAGCGCGTTCATGGCGTGGATGGTGGCGAAGGTGCCGACGCCGAAGTAGGCGGCGTGGCCGAAGGACAGCATGCCGCCCTGGCCGGCCAGCAGGTTGAAGGCGCAGGCGAACAGCGCCGCGATCAGCATCTGCACCGCCGCGACCAACTGGCCCGGCGGCAGCAGCCAGGGCAGCGCGCACAGCGCGGCCACGCAGGCCAGCAGCAACAGGGCGGCCGGCGCGCGGCGCGAGGAAACGGGAGCCTGGCTCATGCCTGTTCTCCCTTCAGGCCCGAGGGCTTGACCAGCAGCACCACCAGCATCAGCAGGAAGGGCAGGGTCGCGGCCAGGCTGGAGATCTTCACCGTCATCAGGCCGCCCACGCTCTCGGCCCACTCGCCGGCGCCGAACAGGCCGAACAGCGTCGCCAGGCTGGCGTCGATGCCGACCGAGAACGAGCTGATCAGGCCGATCAGCAGCGAGGCGATCATGGCGCCTTCGAGCGAACCCAGGCCGCCCACCACGACCACCACGAACACCAGCACGCCCAGTTCCAGCGCCATGTTCGGGTTGGTGGTGTAGAACGCGCCGGCGACCGCGCCGGCCAGGCCGGCCATCGCCGCGCCCACGCCGAACACGCTCATGAACACCAGCGGCACGTTGTGGCCGAGGGCCTCGGCCATGCGCGGGCGGTAGATGGCAGAACGCACCACGATGCCGACGCGGGTGCGCGACAGCAGCAGGTAAATCACCGCGAACATCGCCAGAGACACGCCGCCCATCAGCAGGCGGTAGAAGGGATAGTCGGCGTCGAACACGCGGAAGGCCGCGAAGTTCAGGAACTGCGGCACGCGGTAGTCGACCGGGAAGTCGCCGTAGAACAGCTTGATGAGCTCGGCGACGATGAACGCCAGGCCGAAGGTCACCAGCAATTCCTGCGCGTGGCCGAACTTGTGCACGCGGCGCAGGAAGAAGCGCTCCACGCCCATGCCGAGCACGCCGGCGATGACGGTGGCCAGCACCAGCGCGGTCCAGAACCCGGTGACGGGCGTCAGGGTATAGGCGGCGTACGCGCCTATCATGTAGAACGAGGCGTGCGCGAAGTTGAGCACGCCCATCATTCCGAAGATCAGTGTCAGGCCTGCCGACACCATGAATAGCAGCAGGCCGTAAATCACGCCGTTCAACAGCGAGACGGTAAAGTATTCCATGTCCGCTCCAAAATCCTTGCGCGCAGGCGCCGGGCGCCTGGCGATCGATCACGCCCTGTTTTTTCCGGCCCCGCGCCGGTGAGCGTTTTATTGGCGAGTGGCCGCGGACGGCATGCCGTCCGCGGCCGTCGCGTCATCAGTCCGGGCGAACCATCTTGCAGGTGGCCTGCACCGGCGCGGACACGTCCGCGGCGGACAGCACCTTGACCGGCTCGAAGCCCATGTCGGTGCCGTCGGCCTTGTACTTGGCGTTCTTGCCGACCTTGGACACCACCATCGGCAGCTGCACCTGGTGGTCTTCGGCGCGCATGGTGTAGGTGCCCAGCGGCGAGGTGTAGGTGACCTTCTCCAGCGCCCGCGCCAGGTCCGGCACCGACAGCTTGCCGTCCTTGGGCTTGACCTGCTTGAGCGCCTCGCCCAGGAAGGTGATGCCGATCACGGTCTGCGGCTCGGTGTAGCTCGGGTAGTGGCCGGTCTTGGCCTTGTAGTCCTCGGCGAATTTGGCGCCTTCCTCGCCCGCGGCCTCGATGTTGTAGGGGTGGGCGATGTAATGGCCCAGCGCCACGTCGCCGGCGTTGGCGAGGTTGCCGACCTGGTCCAGGAACACGGTGGCAAAGCGCACCTTCAGGCCGGCCGACTGCGTCGCCTTCATCAGCAACAGCAGGTCGTTGGACCAGTTGCCGGTGATGACGGTGTCGGGATTGGCCGAGCGGATGCGGGCCACGTAGGGCGCGAAGTCCTGGATCTTGTTGACTTCGTGCAGCGTCTTGCCGACCACTTCATAGCCGTACTGCTTGGCGAAGCGCTCGGTGGCGCCTTCCATGTCCTGGCCCCAGGAGTAGTTCTGGTTGATGGCGTAGACGCGCTTGCCCAGCGTGCCGTCGGCCGACATGACCGAGGCCAGCGCCTTGACGCGCAGGTCGGCGTTGGTGGTGAAGCGGAAGTGGTAGAAGTGGCACTTCTGGCCGGTCAGTTCCAGGGCCTCGCCGCCCACGTTCAGGAACACGACTTCCTTGCCCGGGTTGCGCAGGTTGTGCTTGCGCACGTCCTCGGTGAGCTGGCCGGAGATGGCCGACGACGAGCCCTGCACCAGGATCTGCACGCCTTCGGCGGCCGCGGCGCGGAAACGGTCGGAGGCGCCCACGGGGCCGCCCTGGTTGTCGAACTCGACCAGTTCCAGCGGCTGGCCGTTCCAGCCGCCGGCGGCGTTGATGCGGTCCAGTTCGTACTTGACCGCGGCGCGGAACATCAGGCCGGTCGAGGCCTGCGGGCCGGACAGCGTCTCGATCAGGCCGATCTTGACGGGCGCGGCCTGGGCCGATGCGGCAATGCCGGCCAGGCACAACAGGCCGGTGGTGAAAGCCAATTTCATGCGTGTCTCCTCCGTGGGAACGGGAGTGGTAGGTCCGTGAATCAAGCAAGCGCGCTCAGGATTGCGGCTCTTCTATGCCCAGGAAGCGGGCAATTTCGGTGAGTTGTCCTTCCAGCATGTAGAGGCCGGGATGGGTGCGGCAGCCGCGCGCGGCGGCGGCGCGCAGCAACGGCGTGTCGACGCGGCTCATGACGGCGTCGGCCACCACGGCGGCGGGCGCCAGGGCATCCAGCTGGAAGGGCAGGGGATCGTTGTCGTCCAGGCCCAGGGTGGTCGCGTTGATGGCGATGTCACAGGACTCGGGACGGGTGCCGGCCACGTGGATGGCCAGGCCGGGATGGTGGCGCGCCAGGCGCTCGGCGAACGCCTCGGCCTTGTCGGACGAACGGTTGTACAGGCGCAGGCTGGCCGGGCCGGCCTCGGCGATGGCGCAGGCGATGGCCTTGCCGGCGCCGCCCAGGCCCGCCAGGTAGACGTGGCGGCCGGCGGGGTCGTGCCCCTGGCTGCGCAGGCCGGCGACGAAGCCCAGGCCGTCGAAGTTGCCGCCGGTGAGGTGGCCGTCGCGCACCCGCACGGCGTTGACGGCGCCGATCAGTTCGGCGGCGGGCGTCAGCGCGTCGCACAGCGCGGCGGCGCTTTCCTTGTGGGGCACGGTGACCACCAGGCCGCCCAGGTTGGCCAGGCCGCGCAGGCCCGCGAACAGGCCGGGCAGGCCGGCGGCGGCCACGTGGAACGGCACCATGACGGCGTCGATGCCGCGCTCGCGCAGCAGGGCGTTGAGCCGCTGGGGCGTCTTGACGTGCGCGATCGGGTCGGCCGCGATCGCGAATACGGTTGTGCTGCCGGTGATGTCCACCTGGTTGTCCCCTGCCTGTCATGCGGCCGTTGGCCGTGTTTTCTTGACGCCCTTGCTTGAAATCGCCAGTTGCTTTACGCTTTCAACACAAGTTGTCAGGCAACTTTATTAAGTTGTCCGATAAATCATAGGGCAAGCGTTTTTCCCGTGTCAAGCGATGCATTTGGCGGTTCAATCGAATCGCCGGCGGCGCTGGGCGATGGGGCGCGGGCCGTCGAAAAAGCGTTTTGGAGACAGCATGATTTCGTTCGAAGGACAGGTAGTCGCCATCACCGGCGCGGGCAATGGCATCGGTCTGGCGACCGCGCGGCTGATGGCCGCCCACGGCGCCCGGCTGGTGTTGACCGACATCGACAAGGCGCGCCTGGACGAGGTGGCCGCCGAGCTGGACGCCAGCGGCCAGCGGGTGTTCGTGCACGCGCTGGACGTGGCCGCCTCGCACGATTGCGACCGGGTGCTGGAACGCGCCGCGCAGCATTTCGGCGGCATCGATCACCTGGTGCATTGCGCCGGCATCTACCCCGAGCAACTGGTCAAGGACACCAGCGACGAGGCCTGGAAGAAGCTCATGGGCGTCAACCTGGACGGCACTTTCTATGTGTGCCGCGCCGCACAACGCCACCTGCGCCAGAACGGCTCGATCGTGCTGCTGACCTCGCTGGCGGCGCAGCGCGGCAGCTACGCGCACGCGGCCTATTCGGCGTCCAAGGGCGCGGTGCAGAGCTTCACCCGCAGCCTGGCGCTGGAGCTGGCGCCGCAGATCCGCGTGAACGCGGTGGCGCCGGGCATCATCGCGACCTCCATGACGCACGACCTGATCGGCCAGAAGGGCGCGCAGTTGCTGGAAAGCACGCCGTTGCGGCGCTTCGGCACGGCCGAGGAAATCGCCGGCGCGATCGCCTTCCTGTGCTCGCCGCTGGCCGGTTTCGTGACGGGCGAGGTGATGCAGGTGAACGGCGGCATCTATATCGCGTAAAGTCTGAAACGGCCGCGCCTTCGATTCCGGCAAAATCCTATAATTTTCAAGGGCGCAGCCGTAGTGAAACGTCGAAAATTCCTATAACCAAGGCAGCCGCCCCGCGAGCCGCCGCCTCGTTTTAACGATTCCACATGCAGCCTAATCAAGCACAGGACAGGCGGGACTCCGACCCGCAACGCGCCGCGCCCAAGCACTCGCTCTCGGCGGGCGTGGCCGACGCGCTGGCCGAGCAGATCCGCCAGGGCACCCTGGCGCCCGGCGACCGCCTGCCCACCGAGAAACAACTGACCGAGATCTATTCGGTCAGCCGCGCCGTGGTGCGCGAGGCGCTGGCCCGCCTGAAATCCGAGGGCCTGATCACCTCGCAGCAGGGCAGCGGGGTCTTCGTCGACCCGAACTTCCAGCGCAACGCCTTCCGCATCGCCGCGCCCTCGCCAGGCGACAGCCAGGACTTGGAGCACATCCTGGAATTGATGCTGTCGATCGAGGTCACCGCCGCGCGCTATGCGGCGCAGCGCCGCACCGACCCCGACCTGAAGAAGATGCGCCAGGCGCTGGTCGGCATGGAGTACGCGCTCATCAACGACAAGCTGGGCGACGAAGAGGACTACCAGTTCCACCAGGCCATCGTGCAGGCGACGCACAACCCGCACCTGGTGGCGCTGAACGATTACCTGGAAGCGAATGTGCGGCGCGTCATCCGCAGCGCCCGCAACAACACGGCGCGCATGTACGCCGAGCGCATGGCGGCGGTGCAGAGCGAGCACCAGGCGATCTTCGCGGCCATCGAAAGCGGCGATTCCGATGCCGCGGGCCGCGCCGCCGAGCAGCACCTGCGCAACGCCGCCGACCGCCTGCGTCTGTTCCAGGCGGAGCGTTCGCCGCCGGTCTGAGCGCGGCGGACAAGGATCGGCGCGGCTGCCCTCGCGGCCAGCCCGCGCCGCGCGCCGTTACCCGTGCGTGGGCGTGTTCGCGGTGAAGCCGCGCGGGCTCAGGCGAAGGTCTGCTCCATTTCGCGCCGGAACTGCACGGCGGCGGAAGATTCGTCGTACTCCACGTCGCGCCAGCGGATCGCCTGCGATTGCCGCACCGGGTGCTTGAGCTTGACCTGGTGCGACAGGCCCAGCGGCAGGTAGCCTTCGTCGACCGAGTCGCGCGCCGGCATCAGCCGGCCGTACACCGTGTAGCCGCCTTCGCCGTCCAGCAGCTGCCCGGCCTGCAGGTCGCGCTTGGCGGTCGCCACCACGTCGCCGTGCCAGCCAGCGGGCGCGCCGGTGGGCTCGCGCCGCAGCCCGACGCTGGCCACGCTGATGCCCAGTTCCAGGCCGATCAGGTGATACGGCTTGTACATGGCGGTGTAGTTGCCGCTGGGGTCGGTGACCAGGCCGTATTCCTTGAAGCAGCGTCGCACGTAATCGCTGTCGGCCGCGAGCGTCACGTACACGCCCCAGCGCAGGTCGCGGAACACCGGCCGGCCATCGCGTTCGAGCGAGGAAATCACTTCCACCTGGCCCCGATGATGCAGGATGCCGCCGTCCTCGCGCGGGCGCAGCACGCGGGCCAGGTCGTCCACGCCGCAGGGCGGGAAATGCAGGCCGGACGGCGAGGGCAGCAGGCCGGTGGCGTTGGACACCGCGGCCATCTCGATGGCGCTCTTGGTGCCGTCCAGGAAGCTGTTGAACATCTGCGCGTTGAAGTCGCCGGCGGCCACCATCTCGGCGGTGAAGCCGTAGTACGGCCAGACCGTGTCGGGCGTGGAAGTGTGGAACTCGGGCAGGTACTTGGTGCCCTTGCCGGCCGCCATCACCTCGAAGCCCGCCGCGCGCGCCCAGTCCACCATTTCGCAGATCAGCGCCGGCTGGTCGCCATAGGCCAGCGAATAGACGATGCCGGCTTCCCTGGCCCGCCGCGCCAGCAGCGGCCCGGCCAGCGCGTCGGCCTCGACGTTGACCATGATGATGTGCTTGCCGTACTCGCAGCAGGTCAGCACGTGGCCGATGCCCGCGGCCGCCTGGCCGGTGGCGTCGATGACGATGTCGACCTCGGGGCTGGCGATGACGGCGTGCGGATCGTCGGTGAAGTAGACCTTGCCGTTCTTCAAGGCGTCGCCGGGGCTGGCGGCGTTGAGCGCGGTGGCGGGCCAGCCGACCCGGGTGAGCGCGGCGCGGGCCCGGTCGGGCGTCAGGTCGGCCACCGCCACCAGCCGCATGCCGGGCGTGCGGGGAGCCTGGCTCATGAACATCGCGCCGAACTTTCCGGCGCCCAGCAGCGCTACGCGCAAGGGCTTGTGGTCGGCTTCTCGCTGCTTGAGCAGACGGTGCAGATTCATGGTGCGGGCTCCTCCAGGATGTGGGGATACAGCACCACAGGATAGTCCCAACCCCGGCCGCTGAACAGGGCCGGGCATCCCCCGTCAGGGTGTCATCCGGCCGTCATTCGTCCGCCGTATACAGCTCGCCCGCCAGGACGTTGCGCCAGTCGGCCCAGGAGCTGATGCGGGGGCGGTCGGTGACCTGGCGGTTGTAGGGCGCGTCGAACAGGATGTGCTTCCAGCGCGGCTTGACCGCGCCCTGGATGAGCGGCTTGTCGTCGATCAGCAGGTCGCCGTGCACCAGGGTCTTGTCCTTGGTCAGGATCAGCCGGTTGGTGGCGTCGCGGCCCAGGTGCTTTTCGACCCACAGGTATTTCTCGGCGACGCAGTTCTCGAACTGGGACAGTGGCGAGGTGCAGATGCGCACGTCCATGCCCAGCGCCAGCAGTTCCTTCACGGCGTCCAGCGCCCCCGGCACCGGCGGCAGGTCGCGGATGAAGCCGGGCGCGGTGTAGATGGCCTCGGCCATGCCGCGCAGCTCGGGCGCGTAGTCTTCGCGGATGTAGAAGGATTTTCGATCGTCGAACGCCACCGGCGCGATGTCGGGGTGGCGCGCGCGCCAGGCGTCGATGAAGGCATGTTCGAAATCGGCCAGCACGCCGTCTTGGTCGAGCAGGATGATCATGGCGATCCTAAGTCGTTGCGACGCGCTCGATTGTGCCAGAGCGCCGCCACGCCAGCCTCAGACGGGTTGCGGCCGTGACTGGGCGACGACCCGGTAGCGGCTGCCGCCGTCGGTGGCTTCGGACGCGACCAGCACCATGCGGTCATAGTGCCAGGTGACGGGCGGCGGCGCGTCGGCGGGCGGGTCGTTGCGCTCGATGTTGCGCAGCAGCGTGACGTGGGGGCGGAACGGCTGGGCCGGCGGGACGAAGCCGAAGGCGGACAGCCACAGCCACAGGCCATCATGGCTGGCCTGCAGCGAATCCGGGGTGCGTTCGGGGCCGGCCCACAGGATGCCGGGGCGGGTGAAGACGCCGTAGCGGTCGAGGGTGACGGTGCCGGGCTGCAGGCGGTGGTAGGGCGTGGCGTCGATGAGCTCGTCGGCGATTTCCTTTTCTACGGATCCCAGGAAGGCGAGCGTCATGTGCAGGGTTTCGGTGCGCATGGGGCGGCCTTGGCTGTGTGGTCGGGCCTGGGTGGCCCAGGTGGCCAGGGTGTCGGCCAGGGCAGGCGCGGGCCAGAGGGCGTAGAAGAGGCGGGTGGGGGGCATTTGGGGATTGTAGGTTGTTGTTGTTGTTGTTGTTGCGGTGTGTTTGAGTTCTTGAGGGGCGCGTGGCGGGGTCGGTGGGGGATGGCGGGGCTACGATTGCGGTCCGGAGCGTTCGCTCCGGA
>NZ_CYTU01000051.1:0-39323 GCF_001299375.1 Achromobacter sp. 2789STDY5608621
ACTGGTGGAGGTAAGCGGGATCGAACCGCTGACCTCTTGCATGCCATGCAAGCGCTCTCCCAGCTGAGCTATACCCCCGTTCTTCTAATCAACTCCTGCCACGTTTTACGTTTTTTCCGATCACTTTCGTGGTCGTTTTTCGTATCTCGTTGCCGGTTTTGTTTAGTGCCGTTGGCGAAGAAACGAGATTATGCACGAACTAATTTCGGCGTGCAAGTCGGTTGGGTGCAAAAAATGAAAAAGTTGCGTTGAAATCGCTTTCAAGGGGACGCATGCGTGGTCGCGCCGGCCGCGCGGCAAGGGTGTCAGTCGTTTCCGGAACGCCGCGCCCGAGGCGCACAACACCGGAAAATCAAAGGCTTGGACGAGTGCTATCGTGACTGTTGCGGGGACCCGGGCGGGATCCGCCATGACGTTTTGCCGGCAGGAGATTTTTTTCGCATGAGCACCACGACTTCTTTTCCGACGCGCCCGCTGGGGCGCAGCGATATGTCGATCACGCGCATCGGCCTGGGCGCCTGGGCGATGGGCGGCAATGCCTGGGCCATCGGCTGGGGGCCGCAGGACGACGCCGATTCGATCGCCGCCATCCGCCTCGCGGTCGATCGCGGCATCAACTGGATCGACACCGCCGCCGTCTATGGACTGGGCCACGCCGAAGAGGTGGTGGGACGCGCGCTGGCGCAGATGAGCGCAAGCGAACGGCCCTACGTCTTCACCAAATGCGGCCTGACCTGGTCGCCCGAGCAGCCGCAGGCGACTCCGCGGCGCAACGGCGCGCCGGCCAGCATCCGCCGCGAAATCGAGGGATCGCTGCGCCGTCTGGGCGTCGAGCGCATCGACCTGTACCAGATGCACTGGCCGGCCGGCGACGGCACGCCGCTGGAGGCCTATTGGCAGGAATTGCTGGACCTCAAGCGCGAAGGCAAGGTGCGCGCGGTCGGCCTGTCCAACCACAACCTGGCGCAATTGCAGGACGCCGAGGCGCTGGGGCACGTGGAGTCGCTGCAGCCGCCGTTCTCGGCGATCCAGCGCGGCGCGGGCGCCGACCTGATTCCCTGGTGCGCGCAGAACGGCACCGGCGTCATCGTCTACAGCCCGATGCAATCGGGGTTGCTCAGCGGCGGTTTTTCGGTCGAGCGGGCGCAGGCGTTGCGCGCGGACGACTGGCGTTCGCGCAACGCTGAATTCCAGCCGCCCTGCCTGGCGCGCAATCTGGCCCTGGCCGAAGCGCTCAAGCCCATCGCCGAACGCCACGGCACGACCCAGGCGGCGGTCGCCATCGCCTGGACCCTGGCGTGGCCGGGCGTCACCGGAGCCATTGTCGGCATGCGCAACGTGGCGCAGGTCGACGGCGTGCTGGGCGCGGCGGAACTGGAGCTGGACAGTGACGACATGGCGCGCATCGCTGACGCCATCGAGCTGACGGGCGCGGGAGTGGGGCCGCTGCGGCCGGTCGACGACAGCGGCGCGCTGCCCGCCAATCTGTTGCGCTAGGGCCCGTGCACACGACAAGGAGCCTCGCACAGGCCCCAGTGTCTGATCACGCCAAACAGGAAAGCGTCGGCCGGGCAGCGCCGGACCAGGCCAGGCCTGGCCCGGTTCAGGCTCAGTTGCGGCGCGGGCGGTTGATGCCGAAGGCGGCGATCAGCGCCAGGCCGATCAGCGCCAGCGCCGACTTGTCGCCGAAGCGGGCATAGGGCGTCAGGCCCGCCATGCCCTGTACCGACACCGGCAGCACGCCGGGCTGCAGCGGCGCCAGCTGGGCCGCGACATGGCCCTTGGCGTCGATGGCCGCGGTGATGCCGGTGTTGGTCGCGGTCAGCATGGGACGCGAGGTCTCGATCGTGCGCAGGCGCCCGATCTGCAGGTGCTGGCGCAAGGCCCAGCTATCGCCGAACCAGCCCAGGTTGCTGACGTTCACCAGGATGGTGGCGCCCGGTTCGCCGTTGGGACCGGACTGCAGCGCGGGCAGCAGGTCCGGACCGAACAGGTCTTCGTAGCAGATGTTGAAGGCGATGTGCTGGCCGCCCACCGCGAACGGCGTCTGACGCTCGGCGCCGCGGTCGAAATCGCCCAACGGGATGTTCAACATCTCGACGAACCAGTGGAAGCCCGGCGGCACATATTCGCCCCAGGGCACCAGGTGGCGCTTGTCGTAGCGCATCGCGGTGGCGCCGCTGATCAATTGCGAGGCCGGCGTCTGGCCGTCGAAACCCAACACGCTGTTGGTGTAGCGGTCGCGGCCGTTGACCACGTCGTGGACCGGCGCGCCCATGGCGATCACGGCATTCTGGCGCGCGGCGACCTCGCGCCAGATTTCCCAGACGCGCGGATCGAGCTGGTCCTGGAAGACCGGCAGCACGGTTTCCGGCAGGATCACCATCTGCGGCGCCGGCACGCCGGGCGCGGGCGGCATGGCCGCCAGTTCCAGGTGGCGGCGCAGGCTCTGGTCGAGCAGCGCCGGATCGAATTTCTGCGACTGCTCGATGTTGCCCTGGACCAGGCGCACGTTCAGCGGCTCGCCGCTGGGGGCCGACCAGTCGATGCGCGACAGCGGCCAGCCGGCGGCGGCCAGCGCCAGCGCCACGCCGGCGGCCAGCGCGTGGCGGCCGTCGCGCGGCGGCTTCTGCTGACCCGCGGGACGCCACAGGCTGGCGATGGCGGCGGCGGCGAAGGCCGACAGCAGGGCCATGCCATGCACGCCCAGCAGCGGCGCCCAGCCGGCGATGGGACTGTCGACCTGCGCGTAGCCGATGTTGAGCCACGGGAAGCCGGTCAGCAGCACCGCGCGGATCCATTCGAAGCCGGCCCACAGCGCGCCCCAGGCCAGCGTGGCCGACAGCACCCGTCCCGGCGTCGAGTCGGCGGCCAGCGGCGTGTAGCGCCGCGCCAGCGCGCCGGCGGTGGCCGGGAACAGCGCCAGGAAGGCCGACAGCGCCAGGACCGCGGCGACCGCCAACGGCGCGGCCAGGTCGCCGTAGCGGTGCAGGCTGATGAAGATCCAGTACAGCCCCAGCGCATAGGTGGCGAAGCTGAACAGCCAGCCGCGCAGCCACGCCTGGCGCGCCGACGGCGCGTACAGGGTGACGCGGGCGGCCACCGCCAGCGCCAGGATCTGGGTGATGGCCAGGGCCCAGTCCGGCAGCGGACCGGGCGCGAAGGTGAGGGCGTGGACGGCGCCGGCCAGCGTCAGGCCGGCCGCGCCCAGCAGGAGCGGACCGCGGGCGGCGCGGCTCATGCGTCGGTATCGGGCGGGACGCCGCGCGACGGCGCCACGCGCTTGACTCGCAGCCAGATGGCGCGGCGGGCATCGCCGCGCGCCACTTCGAGTTTCAGGCCGTCGATCTCGGCGACGTCGCCGCGGCGCGGGATGCGGCCGAGCTGGCCGCCCATCCAGCCGCCGACGCTGTCGTACTCGTCGTCGGGCAGATGGCAGCCGAACACGTCGTTGAAGTGCGAGATGTCGGTGGCGGCCAGCACGCGCCACTGGTTCTCGCCCTCGGGGAAGATCGAGTCTTCCTCGGTTTCGTCGAATTCGTCCTCGATGTCGCCGACGATCTGTTCCAGCACGTCTTCCATCGTTACCAGGCCGGAGATGCCGCCATGTTCGTCGATGACGATGGCCTGGTGGTTGCGGCTGGCGCGGAACTCGTGCAGCAGCACGTTCAGGCGCTTGGATTCCGGGAT
Source organism: Achromobacter sp. 2789STDY5608621 (assembly GCF_001299375.1). NCBI lineage: Bacteria > Pseudomonadati > Pseudomonadota > Betaproteobacteria > Burkholderiales > Alcaligenaceae > Achromobacter > Achromobacter sp. 2789STDY5608621. Next base: position 3,691 of record NZ_CYTU01000051.1, read on the forward strand.
GAACACGGCCGGACGCACCAGCGTGCGCACTTCGATGCCGGGTTCCAGCATGCAGCGCAGCAGGTCCTTGGCGAGCAGGATGCCGATGATGTTGTCGCGGTCGCCTTCGTAGACCGGGAACCGCGAGTGCGCGGTTTCGATCACGTTGGCCACCAGGTAGGGGATGGGCTGCGTGACGTCGAGCAGGTCCATGCGCGAACGCGGGACCATGATGTCGCCGACGGTGCCTTCGGACACGGCCAGCGCGCCCTTGATCATCTTGTAGGACTCCGCGTCCAGCAGGTCGCGGTCATGCGCGGCTTCGAGAACGGCCTTGATGCCTTCACGGTCCTCGGGCTCGCGGCGCACGAGGGAAAGCAGGCGGTCTAGAAGGGATTTGGTGGCGGGTTTGGATGAGCGAGCAGGCGTCGCTTCGGGAGCAGGGTAGGGGTCAGACATCGTCCGGGAGGACAAGTTATGGAGGGGCCAGCATAACCGAATCTGGCGCTCAATTTGTAACGCAACCCCGGAAAATGGGTCCAACCGACGCGATCTGCGCCTTGCTGGACGCCATTTCGCGCCGATTGCTCAGGGTTGACCCCAGGGCCGGAGATCACGCCTCGGTGTAGGGGTCGGCGATGCCCATGCGGGCCAGCGTGGCGGTCTCCAGCGCTTCCATGCGGCGGGCGTCGCGCGCCTTGATGTGGTCGTAGCCGAGCGAATGCAGCACCCCGTGCAGGGTCAGGTGGGCGGCGTGGTCGAGCAGCGCCTTGCGCTGTTCGCGCGCCTCGCGCACCAGCACCGGCACGCACATCACGATGTCGCCGCGCGCCACGCCCAGCGGGTCGACGCCGTACTCGAACGTCAGCACGTTGGTGGCGTAGTCGCGTTGGCGGAAATCGCGGTTCAGGCGGCGCCCCTCGGCCGCGCCCACCAGGCGCAGGCTGAGCTCGGCGGCGGTGAAGTCCACCAGCCCGTCCTCGGCCGCGGCGGCCAGCGCCCGCTCGGCCCAGCGGCGCAGGCGCCAGCGCGGCAGGCGGGGTTCCTCGACGCCGTACTGGACGGAAAGGGACAGGTCAGGCGTCATTTTCCGAGGCTCGGTCGTAGGCATCGACGATGCGGGCCACCAGCGGGTGGCGCACCACGTCGCGGCTGGTGAAGCGGGTGGTGGCGATGCCCTGCACGTCGTGCAGCACCTTGACGGCATGCGCCAGGCCGCTTTCCTGGCCGCGCGGCAGGTCCACCTGCGACGGGTCGCCGGTGATGACGGCCTTGCTGCCGAAGCCGATGCGCGTCAGGAACATCTTCATCTGTTCCGGCGTGGTGTTCTGCGCCTCGTCCAGGATGACGAAGGCGTGGTTCAGCGTGCGGCCGCGCATGTAGGCCAGCGGCGCGATCTCGATGGTCTGCTTCTCGAACAGGCGCTGCACCTTCTCGAAGCCCATCAGGTCATAGAGGGCGTCGTACAGCGGGCGCAGGTACGGATCGACCTTCTGCGCCAGGTCGCCGGGCAGGAAGCCCAGCCGTTCGCCGGCCTCGACCGCCGGGCGCGTCAGCACCAGGCGCTGCACCGTGTCGCGTTCCATCGCGTCGATGGCGCAGGCCACCGCCAGCCAGGTCTTGCCGGTGCCGGCCGGGCCCACGCCGAAGGTGATGTCGTGCTTGAGGATGTTGTTCAGGTAGTCGCGCTGGCGCGGCGTGCGCGGACGCAGATCGCTGCGCTTGGTGCGCAGGGCGATGGCGTCGCTGTCGTCGTCCAGCGCCGGCAGCGGGTCGGCCTCGCGGGCCGGCGCGTCCTGCGTTTTCTCTTCCTGGCGGCCGATGCCGATCTCGACCAGCCCGAGCTGGATGTCGTCGACCGACAGGGCGCGGTGCACCGCCTGCTCATGGAAGCGGCGCAGCGCGCGGCCGGCCAGCTCGGCCTGCTCGCCCTCGATCGTGACGCGGCTGCCGCGGCGCGCGAGCTTCACGCCCATGCCGTCGGCCAGCTGGCGCAGGTTCTCGTCCAGCGGGCCGCACAGGTTGGCCAGGTGGGTGTTGTCGCCGTCCAGGGTGACGACGGCGGGCATGCTGCGGCGGGCGCGGGGGCGGGAAGTGGTCATTCGGTCCCTTGGGCGTCGCGGTCGATGTCGGCCACCCGGGCGCGCAACGAGTTGGTGTGCGCTTCGGTGATGATGACGTCGACCATCTGGCCGATGAGCCGCGCGGGCGCGGCGAAGTTGACGATGCGGTTGTTCTCGGTGCGGCCCATCAGCTCGTTCGGGTCGCGCCGCGAGGGGCCTTCCACCAGCAGGCGCTGGCGGGTGCCGACCATGTTGCGGGCGATGGCGGCGGCCTGCTCGTTGATCAGCGCCTGCAGGCGCTGCAGGCGGCGCAGCTTGACGTCCTGCGGCGTGTCGTCGTGCAGGTCGGCGGCCGGCGTGCCGGGGCGGCGCGAGTAGACGAACGAGAACGAGGTGTCGAAGCCGACGTCCTCGATCAGCTTCATGGTCTTTTCGAAGTCTTCCTCGGTCTCGCCGGGGAAGCCGACGATGAAGTCCGACGACAGCGTCAGGTCGGGGCGCGCGGCGCGCAGGCGGCGCACCACCGACTTGAATTCGAGGGTGGTGTAGCCGCGCTTCATGGCCGCCAGCACGCGGTCGCTGCCGGCCTGCACCGGCAGGTGCAGGAACGACACCAGCTTGGGCAGGCGGGCGTAGGCGTCCACCATGCGCTGGGTCATTTCCTTGGGGTGCGAGGTGGTGTAGCGGATGCGTTCGATGCCGGGGATCTCGTGCACGTACTCCAGCAGCATGGCGAAATCGGCGATCTCGTCGCTGTCGGTCATGCGGCCGCGGTAGGCGTTGACGTTCTGGCCCAGCAGCGTGACTTCCTTGACGCCCTGGTCGGCCAGGTCGGCCACTTCGATCAGCACGTCGTCGAACGGCCGCGAGACTTCCTCGCCGCGCGTGTACGGCACGACACAGAAGCTGCAATACTTGCTACAGCCTTCCATGATCGAGACGAAGGCGGTGGCGCCGTCGACGCGCGGCGGCGGCATGTTGTCGAACTTCTCGATCTCGGGGAAGCTGATGTCGACCTGCGAGCGGCCCTCGGCGCGGCGGCGCTGGATCAGGTCGGGCAGGCGGTGCAGGGTCTGCGGGCCGAACACCACGTCCACGTAGGGCGCGCGCTTGACGATGGCCTCGCCTTCCTGGCTGGCCACGCAGCCGCCCACGCCGATCACCAGGTTCGGGTTGGTCTTTTTCAGGTGCTGCACGCGGCCCAGGTCGGAAAAGACCTTTTCCTGGGCCTTTTCACGCACCGAACAGGTGTTGAACAGGATGACGTCGGCTTCTTCCGGATTGTCGGTCAGCTCCAGCCCCTGGTCGCCGCGCAGCACGTCGGCCATCTTGTCCGAGTCGTACTCGTTCATCTGGCAGCCGAAGGTGCGGATGTAAAGCTTGCGGGGGGAGCCGATGACGGCGGAGGACGGGACGGCGGCGCCGTCGGGCGCGGCCGAGGCGCGCTTCAGGGAGGTTTCTTGCATGTCGGTCGCCGTGACGGGTGTAGATCCCGGGGGCAGAAGAGGGGAAAAGCGGGATTTTACCCCTTGCAGCAAATTTCCCACTTCAATCCGCAATGCGGAGTTACGATAGCTCGCCTTCGCCGATTCTCTTTCCGAGAACAAGACTCTTTACAAACCCGGTCCGATGACGACGAATCTTCCCATTCCCCCGACCCGCGTGCTTCCGGCTGGCGGCGTGGCCGCTTCGGCGGACGAGTTTCGCAACCCCTTGTCCACCGCCGCGTGGGTGGCGGCGGGCCTCGCGCTGGCCGTGGTGGCGGGCGCCTGTGCCCTGTGGGTCGACCTGCCGCTGGCGATCTGGATCCGGCAGACGGTGTCCGAGGGCGTCAACGAATCGTTCGAGTGGATCGGCGAAATGGGCGAAAGCGGCCGCTATATCGGCGTGGCGCTGGCGTTCTACATCGTCGGCCTGGTCGGCCTGGCGCGCGGCTGGCGCAATCCGGTGCGCATGAGCTACGCCAGCATGGCGCGTGGCAGCCTGCTGATGCTGTCGACCATGGCGGTGGGCGGCCTGGTGGTGCTGGTGCTCAAGCGTTCGGTGGCGCGGGCGCGCCCCGAGCTGTTCTTCGACAAAGGCATCTACGGGCTGGGCGAGGCCTTCTCGCGCGCCAACCAGTTCAATTCGTTTCCCTCCAGCCACACCTACGCCGCCTTCGCGGTGGCGGTGACGCTCGGCATCCTGGCGCCGCGCTGGCGCTGGGCGTTCCTGTCGCTGGCCGCGCTGGTCGCCGTCAGCCGTCTGGTCAACCTGGACCACTACCTGTCGGACGTCATGACCGCCGCCGGCATCGCCATCGCGGTCGGCCATCTGCTGGCGCCGCGCGTGCTCGGCAGCAAGTACCAGTGGCCGCTGCGGGCGCCCTGGCGCTGGTGGAAGAAGGGCTGAGGCGCCGGCGCGAGGCGTTTCCGACCAAAAAAAGGCCGCCATCCGGGCGGCCTTTTGCATGGCGCGACGGTTCAGGCGAAGGCCACCACCACGCGGCGGTTGGTGCGGCTTTTCTTTTCGATCTTGGTGACGGTGACCGGGCCGATCTCGCCGGTGTTGGCCACGTGCGTGCCGCCACAGGGCTGGCGGTCCACGCCGGGGATCTCGATGATGCGGATGCGCGCCGTGCCGCCGGGCGGGGCGGCGCCGACCGTGCGCACCAGGTCGGGCTGCGCCGCCAGTTCCTCGGGCGTGATGGTGTTGACGGTGACGTCGGTGCGGGCCTGGATCAGTGCGTTCAGGCGCTCGGTCAGGTCGGCCTTGTCGAGCGTCGATTCGGGCAGGTCGAAGTCGATGCGAGCCGAGTCGGGCGAAATGCTGCAGCCGGTGACCGGCGCCGGCACCAGCGAACCGAGCAGGTGCAGACAGGTGTGCAGGCGCATCAGCCGATGGCGGCGCGGCCAGTCGATGCGCACGGTGACGCGGTCGCCGACCTGGGGCGCGGCGGCGCCCTCGGCCAACACGTGCAGGATGCGGCGGCGGTCGTCGGCGTAGACGGTGTCGGCCACCGGCAGCGCGCGGCCATCGGCCAGCGTCAGCGTGCCACTGTCGCCGGCCTGGCCGCCGCTGCGGGCGTAGCAGAGGGTCTGGTCCAGTTCGACGCCGTCGGCGCCGACGGCGATGACGGTGGCTTCGCACTGCTGCTCGTAGGGCGCGTCGTCGAAGCGCTTGAGGGTGACGCTCATGGGGATGTCTCCGTTGTCTTTCTTGTGGCGGGGGTCAGGCCAGGATCCGGATGCCCTGGCCGGTCTCGATGGCGGCCTGCAGGCGTGGCGGCCCGTCGGCCTGTTCGATGGCGATGAGCGCGTCCGCGCCCAGCCAGGCCAATCCCTGGCGCAGCAGCGCGGCATGCGGATGGGTGGCGGTCAGGGCGCGCAGCGTCAGCGGCTGGCGCGGCAGGCTGACGCCGGGATAGGCCGGCACGTCCCACTGGATCAGCGTCGGCAGCAGGCCGTCGCCGGCTGCCTGGCCGTCCTCGCGCCAGGCGGGCAGGCTGCCATCGTCCGGCACCGTGAGCCGCCAGCGCAGGTCGCCGCGGGTCATGGGGATGGCGGGCGAGATGCGATCGGGGTGCCGCGCCTGCCATGCGCTCAGGTCGTCGGGCGCCTCGACGCGCGCCGCCCAGTGCGCCAGGAACGGGCCTTCGGCCAGGCGCGCCCGCATGGCCGGCTGGTCCAGCCCGAACCAGCGCGGCCGCTGCGGCGCGGGGGCGTCCGGGTCGATGGCGATCACTTCCAGGTACACGCCGCCCGCCATGCCCAGCACGCGGTTGTGGGTGCCCATGCGCGGATGCGCGCCGCCGCCCATGGGCGCAATGCCCAGCAGGTCGGCCACGTGGCGCGTGCCGCTGTCCAGGTCCGCGGCGGCGACGACGAGATGGTCGAGAGCGAGTTTCATGAGGCCTATGGTAGCGAATAAGGGGGCGGCCGTACCCGTACAGCGGGTGGGCGGGGCGTCTGTACAGTGGCCTTGCCAAGCATAAAAAAACCCGCCACGCGGGCGGGTTTTCCAAGAAAGGGAAACGGCTCAGGCGACTTCGCCTTCCTCGCCTTCCTTCTTGACCGGCTTGACCAGGTCTTCGCGCTTGACGCCCATCCACATGGCCAGCGCGGCGGCGACGAACACCGACGAGTAGATGCCGAACCAGATGCCGATGGTCAGGGCCATGGCGAAGTAGTGCAGGGTGGGGCCGCCGAAGAACAGCATCGCCAGCACCATCATCTGGGTCGAGCCGTGGGTGATGATGGTGCGCGAGATGGTCTGGGTGATGGCGCTGTTGATGACTTCCTGCACGTCCGCCTTGCGGTACTTGCGGAAGTTCTCGCGGATCCGGTCCATGATGACCACGGATTCGTTCACCGAGTAGCCCAGCACCGCCAGCACGCCCGCCAGCACCGACAGCGAGAATTCCCACTGGAAGAAGGCGAAGAAGCCCAGGATGATGACCACGTCGTGCAGGTTGGCGATCACGCCGGCCACGGCGAACTTCCATTCGAAGCGGAAGCCCAGGTAGACCATGATGCCGATGACCACCACCAGCAGGGCCATCAGGCCGTTGTGCAGCAGTTCCTGGCCGACCTGCGGACCGACGAATTCGACGCGGCGCAGTTCCACGCCCTGGTCGGCGGCCTTGAGCGCGGCCATGACGGTTTCGCTCTGGGTGGCCGACGTCTGGCCTTCCTGCAGCGGCAGGCGGATCATGACGTCGTGCGAGGTGCCGAAGTTCTGCACCTGGAAGTCGGTGTAGCCCAGCTTCGAGACCACGCCGCGCACGCTTTCAAGCTGCGCCGTCTGGGCGTAGTTGACTTCCATGACCGTGCCGCCGGTGAATTCGATCGACAGGTGGAAGCCGCGCGTGAGGATGAAGAAGACCGCCGCCACGAAGGTGACGAGGCTGATGATGTTCAGCACCAGCGCGTGGCGCATGAACGGGATGGTGCGGTGAATCCGGAAAAATTCCATTTTTTGCCCTGGCTATTCGGTGGCGGGCGGCGTTGCCGCCCGCGCGCATGTTCAGTTGGTCTTCGGCTTCCAGACTTCGCCGATCGAGATCGACGTGAGCTTCTTCTTGCGGCCATACCAGAGGTTGGCCAGCGCGCGCACGCCCACGACGGACGAGAACATCGAGGTCAGGATGCCCAGGCAATGGACCACCGCGAAGCCGCGGATCGGGCCGGAACCGAATGCCAGCAGGGCCAGGCCGACAATCAGCGTAGTGAGGTTGGAGTCGAGAATCGTGCCCCAGGCGCGCTCGAAGCCATGGTGGATGGCCTGTTGCGGCGATGCCCCGTTGCGCAGTTCTTCCCGTATCCGCTCGTTGATCAGCACGTTCGAGTCGATCGCCATGCCCAGTGTCAGCGCGATGGCCGCGATGCCCGGCAGCGTCAGCGTGGCCTGCAGCATCGACAGCAGGGCCAGCAGCAGCAGCACGTTCAGGGTCAGGCCGACGGTCGAGAACACGCCGAACAGGTGGTAGTAGATGATGATGAAGACGGCGATCGCCAGGAAGCCGTACAGCGTCGAATGGAAGCCCTTCGAGATGTTGTCGGCGCCCAGGCTCGGGCCGATGGTGCGTTCCTCGATGATCGACATCGGCGCGGCCAGCGCGCCGGCGCGCAGCAGCAGCGCGGTGTCGGCGGCTTCCTCGGAGCTCATGCTGCCCGAGATCTGCACCTGGCCGCCGGCGATTTCGCTGCGGATGACCGGGGCCGTGACCACTTCGCCCTTGCCGTTCTCGAACAGCAGGATGGCCATGCGCTTGCCGATGTTGTCGCGGGTGACGTCGCGGAAGATGCGCGCGCCCTTGGAGTCCAGCGTCAGGTGGACGGCGGCCTGCTGGGTCTGCGAATCGCGGCCGGGCTGGGCGTCCTGCAGGTTTTCACCGGTCAGGACCACCTGGCGGCGCACCAGGATCGGGCGGCCGTCGCGGTCGGAGTAGCGCTCCAGGCCGAACGGCACGGTGCCGCCCAGCAGCGCGGCCTGCGCGGCGGGCGAGTCGTCGACCATGCGGATTTCGAGGGTGGCGGTGCGGCCCAGCAGTTCCTTGGCCTTGGCCACGTCCTGCACGCCGGGCAGCTGCACCACGATGCGGTCCGAACCCTGTTGCTGGATGACCGGCTCGGCCACGCCCAGTTCGTTGATCCGGTTGTGCAGCGTGTTGATGTTCTGCTTGAGCGCCGAGTCCTGCACGCGGGTGACGGCGGCCGGGTTCAGCGCGCCCAGCAGCAGCAGCTTGCCGTTCTCTTCGCTTTCGGTGAATTCCAGGTCGGGCAGGCGGCTGCGCAGCGTCGAGATGGCGCGGTCGCGGTCCTGCGCGCTGGCGAAGGTGGCGGCCACGCTCATGCCCGAGCGTTCGACGCCGGCCACGTTGACCTTCTGGTCGCGCAGCACCGAGCGCACGTCGGCGGCCAGCGAGTCGTAGCGGGCGGTCAGGGCGCCCTGCATGTCCACTTGCAGCAGGAAGTGCACGCCGCCGCGCAGGTCCAGGCCCAGGTACATGGGCTTGGGGGCGAACCAGCCCATCGCGCGCATCCAGGTGGGCGAGGCCGGCAGCAGGTTCAGCGCCACGGTGTAGTGCGGGTCGCCCTGGACGGTATTGAGGGATTTGTCGATGAGGTCGCGCGCCTGCAGTTGCAGGTCGGTCGACGTGAAGCGGGCGCGCACGGTGCCGAGCGTGCCGTTCTGTTCGTAGTAGACCCCTTCATTGGGGATCTTGGCGTCGGTCAGGATCTGCTGGACCCGTTCCAGCATGGCCGGATCCACCTTGATGGTGGCCTTGGCGCTGGACACCTGGACCGCGGGCGATTCGCCGTAGAAATTGGGAAGCGTATACAGCAGGCCGATAAGGACCGCAATCAGGACCGTAATGTACTTCCAGAGGGGATAGCGGTTCATTGCCGGCTACGTCATGTAAGAGTGGAGAAAAGGCCGCCCGGGCGGCTGGCGCGACGGGCGGCGGGGCGGCTGCCGTCGGGCCCTGGGCCCGGCGGCGGAGCTCCTATGGGACGCTTACAGGGCCTTGATGGTTCCCTTGGGCAGAACGGTCGACACCGACGACTTCTGCATGATGATCTCGACCGGCTTGTCGGCCAGTTCCGAGACTTCGACGGTGACGTAGCTGTCGTTCACCTTGGTGACCTTGCCCAGCATGCCGCCGGCGGTCACGACTTCGTCGCCCTTGGCCAGGGCGGCGATCAGGTTGCGGTGTTCTTTCTGGCGCTTCATCTGGGGACGGATCATCAGGAAGTAGAGGATCACGAACATCAGGATGATGGGCAGCATGCCCATCAGCGCATTGCCTTCGGGGGCGGCCTGGGCCACGACGAGGCTGGCGGTATCGATAGCGGACATGTAATTCTCCTGCGTGTAGTCTGTTTGGGTTTGTTTGTATCGTGCTGTCGCCGATCTTGTTCTGCGCCCATCCCCGCGCGAGCCATGGATAGGGCAAGCCGACTATTGTAGCGAGGTTATTTCCCGCCACCAGTCACGGCCTGTGCGCAGTAATGGGGGCGGATTTCCAAATAAAAAGCCCCCGGCGCTCTCGTGGTTTTCACTAGGTCGGCCGGCGCCGTCCCGCTACTCCACCCCGCGCGCCCGGTCGGCCGCGAACTGTGCGCGCCAGGCGTCGAAGCGGCCTTCGGCGATGGCTTCCCGCATTTCCTTCATGATGGTCAGGTAGAAATGCAGGTTGTGCAGCGTGTTCAGGCGCGCGCCGGTGATCTCGTTGGCGCGCTGCAGGTGGTGCAGGTAGGCGCGCGAGAAGTTGGCGCAGGTGTGGCAGGCGCAGCTCGGGTCCAGCGGACGGGTGTCGTCGCGGTACTTGGCGTTGCGGATCTTGACGTCGCCGAAGCGGGTGAACAGCCAGCCGTTGCGGGCGTTGCGGGTCGGCATGACGCAGTCGAACATGTCGACGCCGCGGCTCACGCCCTCGACCAGGTCTTCCGGCGTGCCCACGCCCATCAGGTAGCGCGGCGCCTGGGCCGGCAGCTTGGGCGTCACGTGCGCCAGGATGCGCATCATGTCTTCCTTGGGCTCGCCCACCGACAGGCCGCCGATGGCGTAGCCGTGGAAACCGATGTCCTGCAGGCCGGCCAGGGACTCGTCGCGCAGCGACTCGTACATGCCGCCCTGGACGATGCCGAACAGCGCGTTGGGGTTCTCCAGCTTGTCGAATTCCTCGCGCGAGCGGCGCGCCCAGCGCAGCGACATGCGCATCGAGCGGGCGGCTTCCTCGACGGTCGCGGGGCGGCCGTCGATCTCGTAGGGCGTGCATTCGTCGAACACCATGACGATGTCCGAGTTCAGCGAGCGCTGGATGCGCATCGATTCCTCGGGCGTCAGGAACAGGCGGGCGCCGTCGATGGGCGAGGCGAACTTCACGCCTTCCTCGGTGATCTTGCGCATGCCCTGCAGGCTGAACACCTGGAAACCGCCCGAGTCGGTCAGGATCGGCTTGTCCCACTGCATGAAGCCGTGCAGGCCGCCATGCTTTTCCATGATTTCCGTGCCTGGGCGCAGCCACAGGTGGAAGGTGTTGCCCAGCACGATCTGCGAGCCGATCTCCTTGAGCTCGTGAGGCATCATCGCCTTGACGCTGCCATAGGTGCCCACGGGCATGAAGATGGGCGTTTCCACCACGCCGTGGTTGAGCGTGATGCGGCCGCGGCGGGCGCCGCCGTCGGTGGCGAGCAGTTCGAAATTCAGTCCGGTCATGGGGCGAGGGATTCGATGAACATGGCGTCGCCGTAGCTGAAGAAGCGGTAGCGCTGGGCGACGGCGTGGGCGTAGGCGCGGCGGATCGGCTCGACGCCAGCCAGCGCCGACACCAGCATCAGCAGGGTCGACTGGGGCAGGTGGAAGTTGGTGACCAGCGCGTCGATGACGCGGTACTGGTAGCCGGGGGTGATGAACAGGCGCGTGTCGCCTTGGGCGGCGGCCAGCGGCAGGCCGGGGGCGGTGCGGCCCTCGGTCTGGGCGGCGGCCGATTCCAGGGCGCGCACGCTGGTGGTGCCGACCGCGATCACGCGGCCGCCGCGGGCGCGGGCCGCGGCAATGGCGTCCACCGTGGCCTGCGGCACGGTGAACCATTCGGCGTGCATGATGTGGTCGGCCAGGCTGTCCACGCGCACCGGCTGGAAGGTGCCGGCGCCGACGTGCAGCGTGACGAAGGCGCGCTCCACGCCCAGCGCCGCCAGGCGGTCCAGGGTGGGCTGGTCGAAGTGCAGGCCGGCGGTCGGCGCCGCCACGGCGCCCGGCTCGCGGGCGTAGACGGTCTGGTAGCGGTCGTCGTCGCCGGCGTCGGCGGCGTGCGTGATGTACGGCGGCAGCGGCGTGGCGCCGTGGGCGTCCAGCAGCTCCAGCACGGGGCCGGGGAAGCGGATGTCGAACAGCTCGCCCTCGCGGCCCAGCACCGTGGCGTCGAAGGCGTCGGCCAGCCGCAGCACCATGCCGGCGCCGGGCGACTTGCTGGCGCGCACGTGCGCCAGGGCGCGGTCGGTGTCGATGATGCGCTCGACCAGCACCTCGACCTTGCCGCCGGTGATTTTGTGGCCGGCCAGGCGCGCCTTGATGACGCGGGTGTCGTTGAACACCAGCAGGTCGCCGGGGCGCAGCAGCCCCTCCAGGTCGGCGAACTGGCGGTCATGCAGCTGGCTGGCGCTGTCCAGGTGCAGCAGGCGGCTGCCCGTGCGCTGGGCGGCGGGCGTCTGCGCGATGAGCTCGGGAGGCAGCTCGTAGTCGAAATCGGAAACGGTAAGGGGTTGCACGCGGATATCGGTATCAGGGGCGGGCGCGGCCTGGGCCGGCCGCCGGGCCGCCGGCAAGGGCGGCGGCAAAAAAGCGAGCCGGACCCGACGGGTTGGCTCTGGGCAACTGACTATTGTAAAGGGGCTGGCGAAAAGGGCGGCCGGACCGGCCGGCGGACTCAGCGCCCGCCGCGCCAGCCGAGCCGGCGCGAACAGTCGGCGGCGGCCGCCGCCAGGGCCCGCAGCGGGGCGCCGTCCGGCGCCAGGTCGAAGCCGCCGTGCAGCCCCAGGCCGGTGATGGCCCCGGCCAGCTGGCCCTGGGCGTCCAGCACCGGCAGCGCGGCCGAGTCGATGCCGTGCAGCAGGTGGCCGCTGACGCTGGCGTAGCCGCGCTGGCGCGTGGCCTGCCAGCGCGCCCGCAGCGCGGCGGCGGGGTCGGCCGGATCGAGCGGCAGGCCGGCGGCGGCGGGATCGTCCAGCCACTGCGCGGCGTCGGCGCCCTGGCGCCGCGCCGTGTCCCATTCGGCCAGCGCGCGCGGCAGCGCCAGCGCTTCCGGCAGCCAGGCGGCGAAGACGCGCCCAGTGGCGCTGTTGAGCAGCGGCAGCACCGAGCCGACGCGCACGTTGACGGTGACCGGCAGCCGCGCGTCGCGCCACTGGACGATGGTGGGGCCGTGCTGGCCCCAGACCGAGATGAAGACGGTCTGGCCGATGGCGGCGCTCAGGTCTTCCAGGCAGCCGGCCGCCAGTTTGACGAAATCCACCTCGGCCAGCGCCGCCAGCCCGGTGTGCAGGGCCTGCGGCCCGAGCCGGTAACGGGCGCTGGCCGGATCCTGCTCGACGTAGCCGCGCCGCTCCAGCGACACCAGGTAGCGGTGCGCCTTGGCGCGCGGCATGTCCAGGCTGCGGCCCAGTTCCGACACCGACACGGCGCCGCCCAGCTCGGCCAGGCGGGTCAGGACGTCCAGGGCGATTTCGGCCGACTGGATCCCGGTGCTGCTTTCTGTTGACATCAATTTGTCTCTTATTAGAATACGTGTATCACTAAAAAATACATCAGCGTGCCGTGGCGGACAAACATCCGGGCTGGATGACCGGCCCGGGGCGCGGACGGACAAAGACGGAGACAAGCAATGAAGATGTCCATCTTCTCGGTGCAGGACCACTACCCCGACCAGCCCCGCAGCCTGGGCCAGCTCTACGGCCAGGTGCTGGAGCAGGCGCGCCGCGCCGAACAGCTGGGCTACGACACCTTCTGGGTGGCCGAGCACCATTTCCATGAATATGGCGCGGTGCCCAATCCGGCGGTGTTCCTGGCGGCGCTGTCGCAGCAGACGACGCGGCTGCGGCTGGGCACGGCGATCTCGATCCTGACCTTCCACAACCCGCTGACGGTGGCCGAAAACTATGCCCTGGTGGACCAGCTTTCGCAAGGCAGGCTGTCGCTGGGCGTGGGCTCGGGCTATCTGAAGCACGAGTTCGAGGGCTACGACGTCGATCCGGCCACCAAGCGCGAGCGCTTCGACGAGAACCTGATGCTGGTCGAGCGCCTGCTGGCCGGCGAGCGCGTCAGCCATGAAGGCAAGTTCAACCGCATCCACGAGGTGCGCCTGAACGTGCAGCCGGTGCAGCAGCCGGTGCCGGTGTACGTGGCGATCCTGCGCCGCGAGGCCGCCTACCACGTCGGCCGCCAGGGCCGCCGCATGCTGTTCGTGCCCTACGCGGCGGTGGACAACTTCGAAGAGATCGGCCTGATGATGCAGGACTACCGCCGCGGCCTGGCCGAGGCCGGCATCGAGGACGCCAGCGGCATGGCGGCGGTGGCGCTGCACACCCACGTGGCCGCGACCGACGACGAGGCTCGCGAACGCGCCGCCCGCGCCTTCGACCTGTACGTGGAGACCCGCCTGTATGCGCGCAAGCAGGTCTACGACGACATCATCGCCAGCGGCCTGTCGCTGTTCGGCTCGGCCCGCACCGTGGCCGACAAGCTGGCGCGGCTGGCCGACATGGGCCTGGACCACGTCATGAGCCTGCACAACTTCGGCCTGATGCCGCAGGACCGGGTGCTGGACTCGATGCAGCGGCTGATGGCCGAATCCATGCCGCTGTCGGGCGTGCGCCCGGCCAACGCGGTGCCGGCCTGACCGGCCGCCCCGCGCAAGCCGCCATGAGCGCCAGCCACGATCTCAGCCCGGCCCACCTGCGCCGGGCGCTGGGGCGCTACGCCACCGGCGTCACGGTGGTGACCGCCGCCGGCGCCGACGGCCCGATCGGCCTGACCGTCAATTCCTTCGCCCCGGTATCGCTGGAGCCGCCGCTGGTGCTGTGGAGCCTGCGCCGCGCCAGCATCCACTACGCCGACTTCACCTCGCGCGGCGGCTTCGCCATCCATGTGCTGGGGGCGCCGCAGCGCGACCTGGCGCGGGTGTTCTCGCAGCCGGTGGCCGACCGCTACGCCGGCCTGGACTGGTACGCCACCGAGGACGGCATCCCCGTGTTCGACGAATGCGCCGCCCGCTTCGAGTGCGCCACCCGCCAGGTGCTGGAGGTGGGCGACCACGCCGTGCTGATCGGCGAGGTGCGGCGCCTGCACGCCCCCGACGACCACGGCGGCGCCCTGGTTTTCCATAATGGGTCCTTCCTGTCGCACTTGGGGGATCCCGTCGTATAACGCTTTCTACGCCGTAGCGGATCGGCAAGACGCATAACGATATCCGCGCCCAAAGGAGACACCGCATGACCCCTCGTAGCACTTTGACGGCCGCGCTGGCGGCCCTGCTGGTCGCGGGCGCCGCGCCCGCGCTGGCGCAGGTGAAGATCGGCGCCACCCTGTCCACCACCGGTCCCCAGGCCTCGCTGGGCATTCCCGAACGCAACACCATCAGCCTCCTGCCCACCGAGATCGGCGGCGCCAAGGTCGAATACGTGGTGCTGGACGACGCCTCCGACACCACCCGCGCGGTCAGCAATTCGCACAAGCTGATCTCGGAAAACCAGGTCGATCTCATCATCGGCTCGACCACTACCCCCAACACCATGGCCATGCTGGACACCGTGGCCAGCGGCGCCACCCCGGTCATCACGCTGGCCTCGTCGGCGCGCCTGATCGACCCGGTGGACGACAAGCGCCGCTGGGTCTTCAAGACGCCGCACTCCGACTCCCTGATGGCCGAGGGCATCGCCCGCCACGCCGCCGCCAACGGCGTCAAGAAGCTGGCCTTCATCGGTTTCAACAACGCCCTGGGCGAAACCTTCTGGGTGGAGGTGGAAAAGGCCGCCAAGCAGCACGGCATCGAGATCGTCGGCAAGGAAAGCTTCGCGCCCACCGACACCTCGGCGGTGGCGCAGACGCTGAAGCTGGTCGGCGCCGCCCCCGACGCCGTGGTGGTGGGCGCCTCCGGCACGCCGGCGGCGATGCCGGCGCGGGCGCTGCGCGAACGCGGCTTCAAGGGCAAGATCTACTTCAACCACGGCGTGGCCAACAACGACTTCCTGCGCGTCTGCGGCCCGGCCTGCGACGGCGCCTGGGTGCCGGTGGGGCCGGTGATGGTGGCCGACCTGCTGCCGGACACCCATCCGGTCAAGGCCACGGCCCAGGCGTTCGCCAGGAAGTACGAGGCCGCCAACGGCCCGGGCAGCGTGTCGCTGTTCGCCGCCTACACCTGGGACATCGGCCTGCTGCTGCAGCAGGCCGTGCCGGTGGCGCTCAAGCAGGCCAAGCCCGGCACCCCGGAATTCCGCGCGGCCCTGCGCGACGCCCTGGAGAACGTCAAGAACCTGCCGACCGCCACCGGCGTGGTCAACATGAGCCCGACCGACCACAACGGCCTGGACGAGCGCGCGCTGGTCATGGCCACCGTGGCCGGCGGCAAGTGGAAACTGCAGTAGCCGCCCCCCGGCGAGGGCGGCCGGCGCGCGCTTTCGGCGGGCGCGGCCGCCCGTAACCGTCCCAGGTTTTGTATGCTCACGGTTTTGCAGCACGAGCAACCGGGTGGACAGGGCATGACGGGACTAGGGAAAAAGCGTGTGGGCGGGCCGCGGCAATGGCTGGCCGGCGGACTGCTGGCCCTGGCGGCCGGCACGGCCTGCGCCCAGGTGCAGGGCCTGCCCCCGAGCGTGGTCAACGCCTGGAAGGCCAGCAAGCTGCCGGACAGTTCGCTGTCGCTGGTGGTGCAGGAAGTCGGCGGTCCGCGCCTGGCGACGCTGAACGCCAAGGAAGCGCGCAACCCGGCGTCGGTGATGAAGCTGGTCACCACCTGGGCGGCGCTATCCGAGCTGGGCCCCAACTACGTCTGGCGCACCGCCTTCATGACCGAGCCGGGCGCCCGGCCCGACGCCAAGGGCGTGCTGTCGGGGCCGCTCTACCTGCGCGCCGGCGGCGATCCGCAATTCCTGATGCAGGACCTGTGGGTGCTGCTGCGCGAACTGCGCCTGCGCGGCGTCAAGCAGATCAATGACCTGGTGATCGACCGCAGCATCTTCGGCCAGGTCGCCACCGACCCCGGCGCCTTCGACGGCGCCCCCGACCGCGCCTACAACGCCAGCCCCGACGCGCTGATGGTGGGCTTTGGCGCGGTGCGCATCCTGTTCACCCCCGACTCCGCCGCCAACAAGTGGGTGCCGCTGATCGACCCGCCGTTGCCCGGCCTGAAGATCGAGGGCCGGGTCGAATGGAGCGACGCGCGTTGTCCGGGCGCGCCCGTGGTCAACACCGACCCGGTCATCACCCAGCAGGGCATCACCCTGCGCGTCAGCGGCAAGGTGGCCGGTTCCTGCGGCGAATTCGACCTGTACCGGCTGGCGCTGTCGCAGACCGATTACGCCACCGAGGTCTTCCGCCTGCTGTGGAAGGAACTGGGCGGCACGTTCAAGGGCCAGGTGCGTTCCGGCATGGTGCCGGGCGACGCCGTGGTGCTGGCCTCGCACGACTCGCCCACGCTGGCCGAGGTGATCCGCCAGATCAACAAGCGCAGCAACAACGTCATGGCGCGCACGCTGCTGCTGACCCTGGGCGCGGAAAAGGGCCGCCGGCCGGCCACCGTGGCCAGCAGCGGTGCCGTGGCAAAGGGCCTGCTGGCCAAGCAGGGCCTGGACATGCCGGAGCTGGTGATCGACAACGGCGCCGGCCTGTCGCGCGACGCCCGGGTGTCGGCCGACAGCCTGGCGTCGATGCTGACCGTGGCCTGGAATTCCCCCGTCATGCCGGAGTACATTTCATCCCTCGCGATCGCCGGGGTCGATGGCACGGTGCGCCGCCGCATGAAAGGCGACGGCACGCTCGGCATGGCCCACCTGAAAACCGGGTCGTTGCGCGACGTGCGCTCGATCGCCGGTTACGTGCTGGGCGCCAGCGGCAAGCGCTATGTGGTGGTCAGCATCGTCAACCACGAGCAGGCCGGCGCCGTGCGGGCCTTCGACGACGCCCTGATCGCCTGGCTGGCCGAACAATAAAGGTTGACGCGGCCCCCTGCATCCACCCGGCAAACCGATTACGATTCTCGGGCGCGCGCCGTATTTCCGGCGGCGCCTGAGGCGAACAACCCTGTCTATCAATATTCTGGAGATTTACGCACATGCCCGTGCACGAAATCCGCCATCCGCTGATCCGCCACAAGCTCGGGATCATGCGTCGCGCCGACCTCAGCACCAAGAGCTTCCGTGAACTGTCGCAGGAAGTGGGCGCGCTGCTCACGTACGAAGCGTCCAAGGACCTGCCGCTGGCTCCCGCCACCGTCGAAGGCTGGTGTGGCGCCGTGCAGGTCGAGAAGATCGCCGGCAAGAAGGTCACCGTGGTGCCCATCCTGCGCGCCGGCATCGGCATGCTGGACGGCGTGCTCAGCCTGATCCCGGGCGCCAAGGTCAGCGTGGTGGGCGTGGCCCGCAACGAAGAGACCCTGGAGGCCCACACCTACCTGGAACGCCTGGTGGGCGAGCTGGACCAGCGCCTGGCGCTGATCGTCGATCCGATGCTGGCCACCGGCGGCTCCATGGTCGCCGCCATCGACCTGCTCAAGCGCGCCGGCTGCAAGGAAATCCGCGCGCTGGTGCTGGTGGCCGCGCCGGTCGGCATCGACGCGGTGCTGGCCAAGCACCCGGACGTCCATATCTACACCGCGTCCATCGACGACGGCCTGAACGAGCATGGCTACATCATGCCGGGCCTGGGCGACGCGGGCGACCGCATCTTCGGCACCACCCAGAAGACCGACTGAGGTCTTCCGCCCCGGGCGGCGTGGCCCGGGCCCGCCGGCATCGGCCGCCAGCGGCCGCGCCGGGCGGGCGCTACGCCGCCAGTCTTTGCGGCGCGCCTTCCAGGTGCTCGCCGAACCAATGCAATGATTGCGCCAGTCCCGCCACCTCGCCCACGATCAGCAGGGCGGGCGAGCGGATGGCGTGCGCCCGCGCCAGGCGCGGCAGGTCCTCCAGCGCGCCCGACAGCACCCGCTGCTCTGGCCGGCTGCCGTTCTCGATCAATGCGAACGGCGTCGTGGCGGCGCGGCCATGGCGGATCAGCCGCTGCGTCAGCAGCTCCAGCTGGCCCACGCCCATGTAGAACGCCAGCGTCTGGCGTTCGCGCGCCAGCGCCGGCCAATCCAGGTTGTCCTCGTCCTCGCGGCAGTGCGCCGTCACCAGGCGCACCGATTGCGCGTGCTCGCGGTGCGTCAGCGGAATGCCGGCATAGGCCGCACAGGCCAGCGCCGCGGTGATGCCGGGCACCACCTCATAGCGCACGCCGTGCGCGCGCAGGTGTTCCAGTTCCTCGCCGCCGCGGCCGAAGATGAAGGCGTCGCCGCCCTTGAGCCGCACCACGCGGCGGCCCAGACGGGCGTGCTCGACCAGCAGGGCGTGGATGCGCGCCTGGGTCGCGTGATGGTCCTCGCCCGGCAGTTTGCCCACCGAGATGCGTTCGGCGTCGCGGCGCGCCAGCGACATGATGTCGTCGCTGACCAGCCGGTCGTACAGGATCACGTCGGCCTCGTTCAGCGCGCGCAGCGCCTTCAGCGTCAGCAGGCCGGGATCGCCGGGGCCGGCGCCGACCAGCACCACGCTGCCTTCGGCCGGCGCCAGCGGCTGGGCCAGTGCGGTCTCCAGCGCGGCTTCGGCGTCCTGCGGGCGTTGCTGGCGCAGCAGGCCGGCCACGGGGCCGTCCAGCAGCCAGTCATAGAAGCGGCGCCGCGCGCCCAGATCGGGGTGGCCGGCGCGGATGCGCTGGCGGTAGCGTTCGGCCAGGCCGGCCAGGCGGCCCAGGCTGTGGTCGAACAGGGATTCGATGCGTTCGCGCAGGCGCCGCGCCAGCACCGGCGCCACGCCCGACGAGGAAATGGCGACGATGATCGGCGAGCGGTCGACGATGGACGGCACCTGGAACGACGACAGTTCAGGATCGTCCACCACGTTGCTGAAGATGCGGCGAGCCCGCGCGGCGTCGGAGACCGCCGCGTTGACGCCGCGGTCATCGGTGGCGGCCACCGCCAGCCACGCGCCATCAAGCCAGGCGGGGTCGAAGCGGCCCGCCAGGTGGCGGATGCGGCCCGCCGCCAGCAGCTCCGCCAGCGCCGGCGTCAGCTCGGGCGCGCCAACGGCGACATCGGCATGGGCTTCGAGCAGGGCGAGCGTCTTGCGCTCGGCCACCGCGCCGCCGCCCACGACCAGCACGGGCCGGTCTTTCAGATCGGCAAATATCGGGAAAAGCTTCATCACGCAGCCTCGGGCGCACCCGGCAGAAGGTCAAACGATCATAGGGATCGGGTTTCATCCCCACAACTTCTGATTTCTTGAATCCATATAGCCACAACTTATTTGGCGCGGCCCGCCCGCGGGTTGCACCGGCTCAACTCATGCAAGTTCCATGCCCGCGTGCAGGCGCCGGCCAAGCCAGGAAATAAGCGCATCGGGCAGCGCCCGCGAGGGCGGGGACGCCCGGCCGCGGGAGCGGCGGGGGCGGGCAGGGCGCCGGATTCGAGGCCGCGGGAACCGCCCGCACATCGATGGTGCGTCGCCGCATTCGTTTACGCACCAAGTTGGATCGCGCGGCGCGCCGGCCATCTTCGGGCGCGGTTTCCGGCGCGGCCGCGCACGGCCTCGCGGATCGCCGCAAACGCAGTGGGCGCGCGGGTGCGCGGCGACCGTGACGGGCACGCCAGGCCACTTGGCACGCCGATTGCTTAACCGTTGATGGACGGGCCGCGCGCGGTCCGGCCACGCCAAGCGCCGCGATCCGCGGCAGGGAACAACGACGTTCCGCAGCGCCAACGGGTTGTTCCCGATCGGCGCGCGGGACGTTTTTTTTTGCCAGGAGCCTCGTATGACGCCAGTGAAACCCCGCCTGCCCGCCGCCATGGGTCCGGATTCGACCACCGACGCCAGCCGCCGCAAGTGGCTGGCCGGCACCGCGCGCGCCGTGGCCGGCGCCGGCCTGCTGTCGCTGGTCGACCCGCTGGTGCGCGCCGGCGCCTGGGCCGCGGGCAGCGACGCCCCCGAAAAGACCGAGGTGAAGATCGGCTTCATTCCGCTGACCGACTGCGCCTCGGTGGTCATGGCCTCGGTGCTGGGCATCGACAAGAAGTACGGCGTCACCATCACGCCGTCCAAGGAAGCCTCCTGGGCCGCCGTGCGCGACAAGCTGCTCAACGGCGAGCTGGAGATGGCCCACGTGCTGTACGGCCTGATCTACGGCGTGCAGCTGGGCGTGGGCGGGCCGAAGAAGGACATGGCCGTGCTGATGAACCTGAACCAGAATGGCCAGGCCATCACCCTGTCGAACAAGCTGCTGCAGGCCGGCGCCCGCGATGGCGAATCGCTCGCCAAGGTGATGGCGTCAGAGAAGCGCGAATACACCTTCGCCCAGACCTTCCCGACCGGCACCCACGCCATGTGGCTGTACTACTGGCTGGCCGCCTACGGCATCGACCCGATGAAGGACGCCAAGGTCATCACCGTGCCGCCGCCGCAGATGGTGGCCAACATGCGCGTGGGCAACATGGACGGCTTCTGCGTGGGCGAACCGTGGGGCGCGCGCCATCCTCGACAAGATCGGCTTCACCTCGGTGACCACCCAGGCCATCTGGACCGACCATCCCGAAAAAGTGCTGGGCACCAGCGCCGATTTCGTGGCGCGCAATCCGAACACCGCGCGCGCCGTCACCGCCGCCATCCTGGAAGCGGGCAAATGGATCGACGCCTCGCCCGAGAACCGCCGCAAGACGGCCGAGACCATCGCCGCCAAGTCCTACGTCAACACCGACGCCAGCGGCATCGTCGACCGCATGCTGGGCCAGTACGACGATGGCCTGGGCAAGCGCTGGAGCGACGCGCACGCGATGCGTTTTTCGGGCGACGGCGCGGCCAACTTCCCGTACCTGAGCGACGGCATGTGGTTCCTCACCCAGCACAAGCGCTGGGGCCTGCTCAAGGAGCATCCCGACTATCTGGCCGTCGCGCGCCAGGTCAACCGCATCGACGTCTACAAGCAGGCCGCGCAGGCCGCCGGCATTGCCTTGCCCGCCGGCGAGATGCGCAGCTCCACCCTGATCGACGGCGTCGTTTGGGATGGCAGCAACCCGACGGCCTATGCCGACGGTTTCAAGGTCAAGGCTTGAGCGCCCCTTTGCACAGGAGAGAATCGCGATGTCTACCGTAACGAGTATGGAGCGGGCGGCGCCCGTGACCGCGCCCGCCGCCGCGCCGGCGCCGCGGGCGGCCCCCTGGGCCGACGCCTGGCGCGAGCGCCTGGAAGCGGCGCTGCGCGCGGTGGTCGGCCCGGTGGCCGGCTTCGCGTTGTTCGTGCTGGTCTGGCAGGTGGTGGCCATGCGCATCCCCGAGATTCCCACGCCGGGCGTGACCTGGCGCGCGGCGGTGGAACTGTTCTCGGACCCGTTCTACGACAACGGCCCCAACGACAAGGGCATCGGCTGGAACCTGCTGGCCTCGCTGCAGCGGGTCGGCATCGGCTTTGGCCTGGCGGCGCTGGTCGGCATTCCGGTGGGCTTCGCCATCGGCCGCTACGCGCCGGTGCGGGCGATGTTCTCGCCCATCGTCAGCCTGCTGCGGCCGGTGTCGCCGCTGGCCTGGCTGCCGCTCGGCCTGCTGCTGTTCAAGGCCGCCAATCCGGCCGCGATCTGGGCGATCTTCATCTGTTCGATCTGGCCCATGATCATCAACACGGCGGTCGGCGTGTCGCGCGTGCCGCAGGATTACCTGAACGTGGCGCGGGTGCTGAACCTGTCGGAATGGAAGGTCACCACCAAGGTGCTGCTGCCGGCCGTGCTGCCCTACATGCTGACCGGCGTGCGGTTGTCGATCGGCACCGCCTGGCTGGTGATCGTCGCGGCCGAGATGCTGACCGGCGGCACCGGCATCGGCTTCTGGCTGTGGGACGAGTGGAACAACCTCAAGGTCGAGCACATCGTCATCGCCATTTTCGTGATCGGCATCGTCGGGCTGATCCTGGAAACGCTGCTGGTCGCGCTGGCCCGCCGCTTCACCTACACCGAGGAGTAGCGCCATGAAGAAATTCGTACGCATCGAACGCGTGGGCCAGACCTTCGCCACCCGCAAGGGCGCCTTCGTGGCGCTGCGCGACATCGACCTGACGGTGGAGCAGGGCGAGTTCATCACCCTGATCGGCCATTCCGGTTGCGGCAAATCGACCCTGCTGAACCTGATCGCGGGCCTGACCCGCCCGACCAGCGGCGTACTGCTGTGCGCCGAGCGCGAAATCACCGGCCCCGGGCCGGACCGCGCGGTGGTGTTCCAGAACCATTCGCTGCTGCCCTGGCTGACCTGCTTCCAGAACGTGCACCTGGCGGTCGAGCGCGTCTTCGGCGCCACCGAGAAGCGCGCCCAGCTGGCCGAGCGCACCCGCGCCGCGCTCGACCTGGTGGGCCTGCTGCCGGCGCAGAACAAGCTGCCGCGCGAGATCTCCGGCGGCATGAAGCAGCGCGTCGGCATCGCCCGCGCGCTGGCGATCGAGCCGGGCGTGCTGTTGATGGACGAACCGTTCGGCGCGCTCGACGCGCTGACCCGCGCGCACCTGCAGGACGAGCTGCTCAAGATCGTCGCCAAGACCCGCACCACCACCATCATGGTCACGCACGACGTGGACGAGGCCGTGCTGCTGTCCGACCGCATCGTCATGCTGACCAACGGGCCGGCCGCGACCATCGGCGAGATCCTGCCGGTGCCGCTGGCGCGGCCGCGCGACCGGGTGCGGCTGGCCAACGATCCGGTCTACCTGTCGTGCCGCGCGGCGGTGGTGGATTTCCTGCACCGGCGCCACGGCAACCCCGAGCGGACCCCGGCGCCGGTGGCGTTGGCGGCGGTGCCCGATGCCGAGGACGAGCCGGTGGCGGCGGGTTCGCGCGCCGTGGCCTGACGCGCGGACCTGATGCCCATGGGCCGGCGCGGTCACGCGCCCGCCTTGCGCCTGACACGTTCCGTCATGCGTGCGTTTTGCCAACCGGTGTAGTATCAAGCCAGCCGTGCGCGCGCAGCGCCGGCGTGTCCTGGATTTCTGGAGTGGCTTGTGGCATTGCGAAAATTGGCATCCCTGGTTTTGGTGACCGGCGCGCTGGGCGCGGCCGGCGTGGCGCAGGCCGGTGTCTGCGATGCGAAGTTCATGCACGAGGGCGGCGCGGTGCAACTGACCGGTTCGGGCAACATCGCGCTGGGCGCCGACCTGGCCTTCACCGAGGTTACGAAAAGCAATGGCGACAACTGCCGCGCCCGCGTGCAGGGCGTGGCCCGCTTCAGCTACGCGGGCCTGCCGCCGGGCAAGTCCAAGCTCGACTACCTGATGACCGTCAAGGGCGGCCAGGCCACCTTCCTCAAGTACGCCAACGCCGGCGAGGCGCCGCAGCCGTCCGAGGGCCAGTTCGACCTGCGCATGCTGGGCCTGTTCGCCTACGACGGCAAGCTCAACCCCGGGCAGAAGCTGCCGGGCTCGTCGTTCCGCCTGAAGATCGGCAAGGAAGCGCCGGTCGGCGGCCAGCCCAGCACCACGGTGCGCATCGGCGAGAAGACCGTCGGCCGCGCCGCCAGCATCGGCACCGCGCTGGGCCAGCAGTCCTGCCATCCGGTCACGTACACGCGCAATTCCGATCCCACCATGGCCACCTTCCAGGGGCTGACCATTCCGATCCCCGGCATGAACACCACCGTCACCGACTGGTACTGCCCGGCGGTCAATCTGGTCATGAAGCAGGATATCGACCAGGGCGGCGTGAAATCCGCCGTTGAGATTACGCAAATCAAGTAGCACACGGTAGCAAGCCGGCCGGGCCCGTCGCGGGGCGGCTGGTATGATGGTTTCGTCATAGACACACACAGGAGCTCAAAACATGGCCACGAGAAAATCCGAAGACGTCGCAAAAGAAAAACTCATCGACAGTGTCAAGACCAGCCTGAACGACGCTGAAAGCCTGCTGCGCGAAGCCGCCAGCAGCACGGGCGACAAGGCCGCCGAATTGCGCGAACGCGCCATGACCTCGCTCAAGCGCACCCGCGAAGCCCTGTACGAAGCCCAGGACGCGGTGCTCGAACGCGGTCGCAAGGCGGCGCGCGCCACCGATGACTACGTGCACGACAATCCCTGGCAAGCCATCGGCATCGCAGGCGTGACCGGCCTGCTGCTCGGCTTGCTGATCAGCCGCCGCTGACAGGGCAGGACCTCCGGGCGGGCGGCGCCGGCGTTTCGCCGCGTCCCCCGCCCGGTGTCCTTTTTGCCATGGGTCTACGCAAATCTGTTTTTGGCGTGGCGTCCAGCCTGGTCGGGCTGGCGCGCACGCGCCTCGAACTGCTGGCGCTGGAAGCGGCGGGCGAGAAGGCGCGCCTGCTCAAACTGCTGGGCATGGCGTTCGCCGCCCTGCTGTTCCTGACGCTGGCGGTGCTGGTGTTCACCATCACGGTCGCGGTGGCGTTCTGGCCGACCGAAGACCGCTATCTGGCATTGGGCCTGCTGGCGGCCTTCTATCTGGTGGTCGGCGTGGCGCTGCTGCTGGTGGTGCGCCACGGCCTGGTCTACGGACCGGCGCCGTTCGCGGCCACGCTGGAAGAGCTCGGCCGCGATGCCGAATTGCTCGAACGCGTGCGCGACGCGCAGGACGATGACGACCGGGCGCGCCGGCGCGAGGAGGACTGAACCATGACGAAACGGTCTCCCGCCGTCGATCGCGCCGTGCGCATCGAACTGCTGCGCGCCCGCGCCGCGATCGAGCGCGAGTCGCTGGCGCAGGGCATCGTGTCGGCCGGGCGCAAGCTCGAGCCGGCCGCGTTGCTCAAGAGCTTCCTGCCGGGCCTGGCGTCCGGCGGCGCGTCGCGCTGGGCCATGCAGGCCATCGGCCTGGCGCGGCGCTATCCCCTTATCAGTTCGTCGCTGTCGGCGATGTTCATGCGGGGCGGCGGCAAGTCGAAACTGCTCAAGCTGGCCGGCGGCGCGCTGGTGGGCTGGCAGTTGTTCAAGCTGTGGCGCGATGCGCGCCAGGACGACGACGCGCGCTGACGCCATTGCGCCATCCGGCCGCGCCCACGACCCCGCCCGACCGGCGGGGTTTCTTTTTGCCGCGCCGCTTCTTTCCGTCCCTTAAATTTGAAATAAAATGCGTCCAATTCTCATATAGGTTTGGACATGTCTCGCACCCCCAGCATGCAGCCCCCCCTTCGTCCGTGGCCGCGGCCTTTCCGGCGGACGTCTGCCGCCGACGCGGCCGCCGCGCCGGGACTGGGCGGGCGTCTGGCGATCTGCCGGGATGTGCTGGACATCGTCTGGAAGCTGCTGCCGCTGTGGCTGGTGGTGCCGGGCCTGGGCATCTGGCTGTATCTGCGCGATGCGGGCTGGGAAAGCCTGTTCCTGGATGCGGTGGTGTCGTGGAGCGGACTGGGCGTGCTGCTGGCCGCCGGCGTGCTGGGCTGCCTGCTGCCCACGCTGTTCATCGTGTCGCCGGCGCTGATCTTCTTTGGCGGCCTGCGCGACACGCTGGCCGATCGCGCGGCGCGGGGCGCGCGTTTCTCCGCGACGGCCCGCCTGGCGGCGATGACGATGCTGGGTTGGCTGGCGGTGCTTGCCGGCGCGCGCGGCCGGATCGACGCGATCGAGCGCTGGATGCCGGGCGCCGGCATCGGGGGCTATCTGTTGGCGGGCGGCGTCCTGTGCCTGGGGGGCATGCTGCTGGCCGCGGTGCTTGCGCGCAAGCCTTTGCGGCGCGAGTGGGAGGCGCAAGCCGGCTTTGGCCGTTGGCTGGCCTGCGCCGCGGGGCTGGGAGCGGCGCTGATGCTGACCAGCCTGGCGCCGTTCCTGGTCCTCGTGGCGTTGCTGGAGCCGCTGGCCGACGCGCTTGGTTTTGTCTTCACCCTGGCGCTCGTGCTGGCCTTGACCTTCGCATTGAGCTTCCTGCCCGTGCTGGCGCTGTTGTCCACGCCGGCCCAGGCGAGCCGCCGTGGCAAGATGACCGTGTGGACCATCGTCGTGTTCGGCGTGGTGGTGTTGCTCGCCGGCCAGTACGGCAGCCTGGTGCAGTGGGTGCTCAAGCCGATGGGGGTGTACCAGACCGGGCCGATGATGTACCTGTTGGTCAAGCCCGAAGCGGCCGCGGCGGCCAGCGCCGCCGGCCTGCCGCCTGTGTCGGTCAAGGGCGCGCAGGCCGTGCGCGGCTACCAGCGGTTCGCGCTGGGCGGGGTGTTGCTGTTGTGCCAGCAGGCCCGCACACCGCCTGGCCAGGCGCGCGGCGCCGGCTGCGTGGCGCTGCGCCGCGACGATGCGATTCCGTATCTGCAGGCGCCCGCCGTTGCCACGCCGGGCATCGAGCGGCCCCGGGCGAAGCGGCCTCGGCGGATGGAGACCGGCGTGTCCGGTTGACAGGCGTGAGGGCAGCGCGCCGCGCGGTTGCCGGCGCGCCGCGGCCGGCGACCGGCCCCTGCGCCCTACAGCCCCAGCTGCCCCCAGATGTCGTCCACCCGCTTCTTGACGTCGGCGTCCATGGTGATGGGCGTGCCCCATTCGCGCTGGGTCTCGCCGGGCCATTTGTTGGTGGCGTCCAGGCCCATCTTGCCGCCCAGGCCGGACACCGGCGAGGCGAAGTCGAGGTAGTCGATGGGGGTGTTTTCGACCAGCAGCGTGTCGCGCACCGGATCCATGCGCGTGGTCATGGCCCACACCACTTCCTTCCAGTCGCGCGGATTGATGTCCTCGTCCACCACCACGATGAACTTGGTGTACATGAACTGGCGCAGGATGCTCCACAGCCCGAACATGACGCGCTTGGCGTGGCCGGCATACTGCTTGCGGATCGACACCACCGCCAGGCGGTAGCTGCAGCCCTCGGGCGGCAGGTAGAAGTCGACGATTTCCGGCAACTGGCGCCGCAGCAGCGGCACGAACACCTCATTGAGCGCCACGCCCAGCACGGCGGGCTCGTCGGGCGGCTTGCCGGTGTAGGTGGAGTGATAGATCGGATTGCGGCGCATGGTGATGCGCTCGACCGTGAACACCGGGAACCAGTCCTGCTCGTTGTAGTAGCCCGTGTGGTCGCCGTAGGGGCCTTCCAGCGCCATCTCGTAGTCGCTGTTGGGCGGCGGGTTGACGCCGTCCGGCACCACGGGGGCGATGGCGCGCGGATCCGACGACGGCAGCAGGTGGCCTTCCAGCACGATCTCGGCCCAGGCCGGCACCGACAGGTTGCTGCCCAGCGCCTGCGCCACCTCGGTGCGCGAGCCGCGCAGCAGGCCGGCGAACTGGTATTCGGACAGGCTGTCCGGCACCGGCGTGACCGCGCCCAGCGTGGTGGCCGGGTCGGCGCCCAGCGCCACGGCGATGGGGAAGGGCGTGCCCGGATGGGCCAGCGCGTGGTCGCGGAAATCGAGCGCGCCGCCGCGGTGCGACAGCCAGCGCATGATGAGCTTGTTCGGCCCCAGCAGCTGCTGGCGGTAGATGCCCAGGTTCTGGCGGCGGGCGTTGGGGCCGCGCGTGATCACCAGGCCCCAGGTCAAGAGCGGCGCCACGTCGCCGGGCCAGCAGGTCTGGATCGGCAGACGCGTCAGGTCCACGTCCTTGCCTTCCCAGACGATCTCCTGGCAGGCCGGACTCTTGACGTTCTTGGGGCTCATGTCCCACAGGGCCGACTTCAGCATCGACACCTTGGCCAGCGCGTCGCGAAAGCCCTTGGGCGCTTCGGGTTCGCGCAGCGAGGCCAGCAGCTCGCCGATGTCGCGCAGCGCGCTGACGTCGTCGGCGCCCATGCCGCGGGCCACCCGCGAGGGCGTGCCGAACAGGTTGGCCAGCACCGGCATCTCGGCCGGCTTGCCGTCGTGCCGGGCTTTTTCGAACAGCAGGGCGGGGCCCTCGGCGCGCAGCACGCGGTCGGAAATCTCGGTCATTTCCAGGCGCGTCGAGACCGGCGCGGCGATGCGTTTGAGCTCGCCCATGCGTTCGAGTTGAGCGAGGAAGTCTCTAAGGTCGCGGTATTTCACTACAGATCCCGGCTATTTGGTTACATCTTGGGGAGAAAGAGAGGTTAACATTGACTCCCTCTTTTTCCACGCAGGAGGTTTTATGCCCGATGCGTCAGTGGCCAGCCTGTTCAGGAACATGGCCCAAGGAGTGCACCAATATCTTGCCGAATCGCTGCGCATCTGCTCCGTCTACCTGGGCATCGCGGTGATCGTGACGGTAAGCATGGGATTCGCCCTGCCTGGTTTGCGCGACCAGGCATTGCAAGTGCACAAAGCCTTGTTGACCGCCCTCGCGCCTTCATCCATGCAGACCGGCGTCGAATCCGAAGCCGGGTCCGAATTCGGCGTCGATACTTCGTCGGCGATCGCCATGGCCGTGCCCACCGCGCCGTCCAGCAATGCGACCGGCATGCTGGGGCCTGCCCGCGCCGCGCCCGCGACGCCCAAGAAGCCTGCCATGGTCGCCACCGGCCCGCAGGCCGAAGCCTTGCGCAACTACATTTCGCGCAAGTACAAGGTCGCCTATGACGCGACCGGCCCGCTCCTGAACACCGTGTACAAGGTGGGCCGCGAGAAGCAGCTGGATCCGCTCCTGCTGCTGGCCGTGATCGCCATCGAGTCGCGCTACAACCCGCTGGCCGAGAGCCACGTCGGCGCGCAGGGCCTGATGCAGGTGATGACCAGCGTGCACCAGGACAAGTTCGATGCCGTGGGCAAGAACCCGCTGGACCCCGGCGCCAACATCGCCGTCGGGGCGACGATCCTGAGGGACTGCATCAACCGGCGCGGCTCGGTCGATGGCGGCCTGGCCTGCTACGTCGGCTCGACCGGGCCGGACGACAACGGCTACGGCGCCAAGGTGCAGGCCGAGCGCCGCCGCCTGGCGTTGGCCTCGGGCATCGCGCTGGCCCGGGATTGACCCTGGCCCGTGGCCTGAGGTGGCGGCCGCTGGCCGCTCGGCGCGCCGGCTAGTGCCGGCGCCGCCCTCATTGGAATGTCACCAGGATGGTGACCTGCTGGCTGAATTTCCCCGGCACCAGCGTCGTTCCCGTCTTCTCCAGTTCCGCCGAGTAAGCCAGGAACCGCGGGTGCATCGACGTCGTCAGGGTCTCGGAATCATGCCATTGGTTGAAGGTGATCGGCTTGGCGCCGTTTTGCTTTATCCGCAGGGACAGTCCATTGGGCATGCCGTCGTCGTCTTGCAGCGCAATACCTTGGTTGGTTGACGTCAGGGCGGAGTTGCCTTCAGGTTGGAACATGATCCTCAGGGGAACCGTGATGTTCCCCAGGTCCACGATACGGAAGCCGCCATCGCAAGTCTCGTCGAAGTCCGCGACGATGGTGAACGGTACCGGCGGCGGCAGCGGAAGATTGCCCGCGCTGTAGGCCTTGCCCAGATAAACCGTCCCCGGCGTCGAGACCTTTGCGATGCAGGTCGGGATGAGACTCACCGCGGTGCTGTTGCTGGACCCGATGGAGATGTAACTCGTATTGTTGAGGCGCCCGTAATGCATCGAGACCAGATTCTGGTACGCCGAAAAGAACGCCCTGACAGGCTGGGTGGGAGGCGTGACGGTGACGAGCTTCATCCGGCCGTTCAATATGCCGTGTGCGGTCAGGGTCGGGTCGGAAGGGGAGGTGGGCGCATAGCTCACGTCGGTCAAAAAAAATCGGTCATCAGTGGTGTTGGCGGTCGGTTCCCAGGTGCCCAGATCGTCGAATTCCAGGACGAGCTTCAACCCGACCTTCTTCAGTTCGCTCAGCACGGTAACCAGATTGACTCCCGGAACCAGGAAGGGCTTCAGGGTTGCGCTGGTGGAAACGCACACCCAGGGCACCGGCGGAAGGGGGGCGTTGTAGACGACCGTATCGGTCGGATTGGATTTATCCAGTGAGAGGATCGCCGGTGCAAATTGTCCAGGCGCGTAGCTTGCCCCCGGCATCGCGCTGTTGTCGAATTTGCCCATTCTTGTCGGATCGACCTGGCATCCCTCGCCCAGCGCGGGCGCCGACAGGGGCAGCAGGCACACGATGGCCCATTTTGCCGCCAGTGCGCCGCGCCGCCCGGGGCGGGCCTGGATGGTCTTGCGCTTGATCATGCCATTTATCCTGCGATGGGCGCGCGCCGGCCGGGCGCGGCGCGCGCCGAATTTCTGAAAAGGGACCCCGGAAATATAGGTGGCCGAGCCCGGAAAATGCCGCGCCGCCATAGGCTTGGATATTGTGTCCGGGCGCTCTCGGCGGGGGGAAGCCCCGGCCATGGCTGTCTGGCTCCACGGGGCGCGCGACGGAAGGCATCCGCTTCACCCGCCAAGTTTGCATGGCAAGGATTATCTGAACGTTAGCTTTTCGTCAGATGCGGAAAAAGGGGGCGGCGGCAGGCGCAGGCGCCTGCGAGTGGTGCGTGTGTCGGCTATCCGGCAATCTTCATTGAAACGTCACCAGGATGGTGACCTGCTGGCTGAATGCCCCCGGCACCAGCGTTGTTCCCGTCTTCTCCAGTTCCGCCGAGTAATACAGATTCCTGGGGCGCAGGCTGGTGGTCAACGATTCGCTGTCATGCCAGGCGTTGAAGGTGATCGGCGTGACGCCGTTTTGCTTGATCTTCAGCGCGAGGCCATTTGGCGCCCCATCGGTGTTTTTCAGTTCTATGCCGTGGCCCAGGGACGTCAGCGCGGTGTTGCCCTCGGGTTCGAATTTGATCCGCAGGGGAACCACCATGCTGCCCAGGTCGATGACGTTGAAACCGCCATCGCAGGCCGTGTCGAAATCCGCGACGATGGTGAACTGCTGCGGCTTGGGCAGGGGAAGATTGCCCGCGCTGTACGCCCGGCCCAGGTAGACCGAACCCGGCGTCGAGATCTTCGCGATGCAGGTCGGGATGAGGCTGATGGCCGTGGCGTTGTTCGAACCGATTTCGATGTGATTGGTGTGGATGAATCCGTAGTGCATCCTGACGAGGTCGGTGTACACGGGGAAGTAGGCCCTGACGGGTCTGGTCGGAGGCGTGACGGTGACCAGCCGCAGCCTGCCGAGCAGCAACCCGTTTGCCGTCAACGTACTGTCCGTGGCGGACTTGGGGGCGTAGCTCTCGTTGCTCAAGGGGAATCTGTCGTCCGTCGTGTTGCCCGTCGGTACCCAGTCCGGATAGCCATTGATCTGAATGACGAGTTTCAGCCCGGCCTTGCGCAACTCGTTTATGACCGGCGTCAAGTTTGCGCCCGACACCAGGAACGGCTTCCTGGTTGCTGCTGTGTCGCTGACGCACACCCACGGCACGGGCGGCAGAGGGGCGTCATAGACGACCGTGCCTGGCGGATTGGACTTGTCCAGCGACAGTAGCGCTGGCGCGAATTGTCCGGGCGCGGCCTGTATCCCTTGGTCTTCGATGTAGTTGCCGGCCCGCGTCGGATCGAGCTGGCACCCCGGCCCGGCCGCATGGGCCGGCAGCGGCAGCAGGCAGGCGATGAGCCATCCCGCCGCCGCCAGCGCGCCACGCCGCGGGCGGCGGATCCTTGTCGTGTTCCGCTTGAACATGTATTGACTCTTGAAAAAGGGAAAGGCGGCCCGGCGCCGGTTGCCGCCCCGGAAAATATAGGTGGCCCGGGCCGGCAATGGCCGCGCCGCCATAGGCTTGGCTATTGCGTCCGGACGGCGCTGGCGGGAGGGCGAGGCGGGGCCATGGCCAGGCGGCGCGCCTGGGCGCGAGGAACGGGAAGGACCCGTTCCGCCCGGCGATTTTGCATGGCAAGGATTATCTGAACGTTAAGGTTTCGTCAGACGGAAAGGCGGGCCGGCGCGCGGCCGCCCGACCAGTGTATCGGCGCGTCCCGCCCGTGGCAGGCGCCCGCGCCGATATGGCGGCCCGGTCCGAGGCGGCCGGGCCGACGGGCGCGCCTCAGCGGCCCAGCAGCCTGCCCAGGCGGGCCACGGCTTCTTCCAGCCGGTCCAGGCCGGTGGCGTAGGAAAAGCGCATGGTGTGGTGGCCATGGGCGGGGCCGAAGTCCAGGCCGGGCACGGCGGCGATGCCGGCTTCCAGCAGCAGGCGTTGCGAGAAGCTGGCGCTGTCTGTGCCGAAGTCGCTGATGTCGGCGTAGATGTAGAAAGCGCCGTCCGGCTTGACCGGCACCTTCAGGCCCAGGCGTTCGAACTCGGGCAGCAGGTAGTCGCGGCGCTGCTTGAAGGCTTCGCGGCGGTGTTCGAAGGTGCGCAGGGCGTCGGGCGTGAAGCAGGCCAGGGCGGCATGCTGCGCCAGCGTGGGGGCGCAGATGGCCAGGCTGCCGGCGATCTTCTCGACCGGGGCGGCCATGTCCTCGGGCACGATCATCCAGCCCAGGCGCCAGCCGGTCATGTGGAAATACTTCGAGAAGCTGTTGATGACGATGATGTCGTCGTCCAGCGTCAGCGCCGAGCGCGGCTGGCCTTCATAGGACAGGCCCAGGTAGATCTCGTCGACGATGGCGAAGCCGTGGCGGGCGCGCACCTCGGCCAGCAGCCTGGACAGTTCGCCGTGGTCGATGGAGGTGCCGGTGGGGTTGCTGGGCGAGGCCACCAGCACGCCCTGGGTGGCGTCGGTCCACTGCTGCGCCACGTCCTCGGCCGACAGCTGGAAACGCTTGGCGGCGGAGCTGGGGATCAGGCGCGGCCGGCCGCCGGCGGCCAGCACGAAGTTGCTGTTGGCGGGGTAGGACGGGTCCGGCATCAGGACTTCGCCGCCGGGGTTGACCAGGGCGGCGCAGGCCAGGGTCAGGGCGCCCGAGGCGCCGGCCGTGACGATGACGCGCCGCGGGTTGATCGTGGCGCCGAACTGGTCGTGGTAGAACTGGGCGATCGCCTCGCGCAGCGGCATCAGGCCGGCGGGGGCGCTGTAGCCGCTCTGGCCGGCCTGGGCCGCGCGCTGCAGCGCTTCCACGACCTGGGGCGGCGCGGTAAAGTCCGGTTCGCCGATGCCCAGGCTGATGATGTCCTTGCCCGCCGCCTGCAGCGCCTGCGCCTGCTTGAACAGCTCGACGACCTGGAAGGTCAGGAATTCGTTGGTACGGGCGGCAAGGCGGGGCATCGGACTCTCGAAGGCTACTTGAAGCGGAATAAAGGGAATTGTAGTCATGCAGCCATCACGGCGCGCTTTCCTCCTGGGCCGGCGGCCCGCCCAGACGCCCTGGGCCACCTTCCTGCAACGGCTGGGGCTGTTGTGCCAGGGGACGCTGCGCGACCTGGGCGCGACGGCGGGCGAGGGGCCGCGCGCGGTGTTGACGCCGGCGCGCGAGGGCGATGTGACGCATGCGCGCGCGCTGTGCGCCGAATACGGCGTGACACTGGCGCTGGCCGATGCCGATGGGCCGTTCACGCCGGTCGACGGCCCGCTGCTGCGGGTCGATCCCGGTCGCCTGGCGGGCCTGGCGCGGCTGGCCGGGGCGACGCCGCGCTGGCGCGCCCAGCCCGGCGTGCCGCTGGCGGCGCTGGCGCAGGCGGGGCTGCGGCAATTCGACGGGCTGCCCGGCGCCATGACCCTGGCCCAATGGCTGGCCGCGCCGGCAGCCTGGCCGGCGGGGGACTGCGCGGCGTCGGGCGTGCTGGCCGTGGATCTGCTGCTGGCGGACGGCGTCGAGGAAACCCTGGGACCGTTCGGCGCCGATGACCTGCAGCCGTTGCGGTCGGCGACAGTGCAGCGGCTGGTGCCGGCGCTGTTCCAGCTGGTGAACGGGGATCTGGCCGCCGCCTGCCGCGCCGGGGAGTCCTGGCTGGCGCGCTATCGGCTCGACGCCCTGGCGCCACGGGCGCCGGCGACGGTCAACCTGGCGCATCTGATGCTGGGGCAGGGCGGCACGCTGGCCTGGGTGCAGGGGGTGACGCTGGCGGACAGTCCGCCCGTCGCCGATGCCGGGGCCGCCCCCGCGCCGCAGGCCGGCGCCCTGGCGCCGCGCGATGCCGGAGCGGCCGCTGCGGCGCCGCGGCAGGCCGCCGCGCTGCAGGCGTGCATCAAGGCGCTGTTCGACCCGTATGGGCGTTTTCCCGAACTCACGCCGCCGCCGAATAGCGACAGTTTGTAAGCCGGGGGTAAGATGGGCGGCGCCCGCGGCCCGGCCGGGGCGGCGCGTCCCGGGGGCCGCGCAGGGAACGTTTCGCGCGGTTCGCCATCGGAATAGAATTGCCCCCTTTCGTGTTCCTCACTCTAGCCAGTAGCCGCCCCTATGGATGCCAACCTCCGCAAAGCCGCCCTTGAATATCACGAGCACGGCCGCCCCGGCAAGATCTCGGTCACGCCGACCAAGCAGCTCACCAACCAACGCGACCTGGCCCTGGCGTACTCGCCCGGCGTGGCGGCGGCCTGTGAGGAAATCGTGGCGGACCCGGCCAATGTGTTCCGCTACACCGCGCGCGGCAACCTGGTCGGCGTGATCACCAACGGCACCGCGGTGCTGGGCCTGGGCAATATCGGCGCGCTGGCCTCCAAGCCGGTGATGGAAGGCAAGGCGGTGCTGTTCAAGAAGTTCGCCGGCCTGGACGTGTTCGACATCGAGATCAACGAAACCGATCCGGACAAGCTGGTCGAGATCATCGCCGGCCTGGAAGCCACCTTCGGCGGCATCAACCTCGAAGACATCAAGGCGCCGGAATGCTTCACCGTCGAGCGCAAGCTGCGCGAGCGCATGAAGATCCCCGTCTTCCACGATGACCAGCACGGCACCGCGATCTGTGTGTCGGCGGCCTTCATCAATGGCCTGAAGGTGGTGGGCAAGGACATCGACAAGGTCAAGGTCGTGACGTCCGGCGCCGGCGCGGCCGCGCTGGCCTGCCTGGATCTGATGGTGGACCTGGGCCTGCCGCTGGAAAACATCTGGGTCACCGACATCGAGGGCGTGGTCTACGAAGGCCGCACCGTGCTGATGGACCCGGACAAGGCGCGCTTCATGCAGAAGACCGACGCCCGCAAGCTGGCCGAGGTGATCGAGGGCGCGGATGTGTTCCTGGGCCTGTCGGCCGGCGGCGTGCTCAAGCCCGAGATGGTCGCCAAGATGGGCCCGCGCCCGCTGATCCTGGCGCTGGCCAACCCGACGCCGGAGATCCTGCCCGAGCTGGCCCATTCGGTGCGCGACGACGTGGTGATGGCGACCGGCCGTTCGGACTACCCGAACCAGGTCAACAACGTGTTGTGCTTCCCGTACATCTTCCGCGGCGCGCTGGACGTGGGCGCGACGACCATCACGCGCGAGATGGAAAAGGCCGCGGTGTATGCCATCGCCGCGCTGGCCGAGGAAGAACAGAACGAAGTGGTGGCGGCGGCCTATGGCACGTTCGACATCTCGTTCGGCCCCGAGTACCTGATTCCCAAGCCCTTCGATCCGCGCCTGATCGTGCGCATCGCGCCGGCGGTGGCCAAGGCCGCCATGGAAGGCGGCGTGGCCACGCG
>NZ_CYTU01000052.1:0-38676 GCF_001299375.1 Achromobacter sp. 2789STDY5608621
TCGTAGGCCGCGCCTCGCGCGGCGGGTCGGGGGGCGGGCGCGCCCACGATTGCGGTCCGGAGCGTTCGCTCCGGACTTGCCTAGGCGGCCCCCCCCCGTCGTCATCTTCGTCCAGGCCTGCGGCCTTCCCTTCAGATTCCCTCGGGCGCATCGAGGTTGCGCCCGCCCCCGACCCGCCGCGCGAGGCGCTACCTGGGTAAAGAATTGAGGCGCTGCTGGGCCTTGGGGTTCCGGAGAGGGTTGCGGGGCCCGCCAAAATCGGCCGCGCGGGCGGCCGGTTTTGGCATACGTGGTGTCTGGCGTTGGGGCGATGGGCGCTGCGCGGAGGGGGGCGTGGCGATTGCTTTTTTTTGGGGGGGGCGGACGCCCCCCCCGCCCTCTTTCAGTCCAGTTTGATGTTGGCGGCCTTTACTACGTCGGCCCACTTGGCGGTTTCGCTTTTCATGTAGGCCTCGAAGTCGGCGGGGGTGCCGCCCAGGGGTTGGCTGCCTTCGTCTTCCAGGCGCTTGATGACGGCGGGTTCCTTGAGGACGGCCTGCATGCGGGCGTTGAGCTGGTTGACCATGTCGGGGGACATGCCGGCGGGGCCGACCAGGCCGGTCCAGGCGGAGGCTTCGAAGCCGGGGTAGCCGGATTCGGCGACGGTGGGGACGTCGGGCAAGGCGGCCAGGCGGGCGTTGGAGGTGACGGCCAGGGCGCGCAGCTTGTTGGCGGCGAGCAGGGGGAAGGCGGTCTGCGGGGTGATGAAGTAGAGGTCGGTCTGGCCGCCGACCAGGTCGGTGACGGCGGGGCCGGCGCCCTTGTAGGGGACGTGCAGGAACTCGACGCCGGCGCGGCGCGCGAGCATGACGCCGGACATGTGGCCGATGGTGCCGTTGCCGGCGGAGGCCAGGCGCAACGCGGCGGCGGGCTTTTTCCTGGCGTCGTCGACGAGGTCGGCGAGGGTCTTGTAGGGCGAGTCGGCGCGCACCACCAGGACCACCGGCTGGGCCGCGACCAGGCCGACCAGGGTGAAGTCCTTTTTCGGGTCGAAGGGCATCTTCGGATACAGCGCGGGGTTGATCGCGAGGTTGGCGGCCTGGCCCATGCCGACGGTGTAGCCGTCGGGCTGGGCGCGGGCCACGTAGTCCATGCCGATGTTGCCGGTGGCGCCGGGCTTGTTCTGCACCACCAGGTTCCAGCCGGTGGCCACGCCCAGGCGCTCGGCCAGAAGGCGGCTGACGACGTCGGTGCCGCCGCCCGGCGGCATCGGCACGACCAGGTTGATGGGGCGTTCGGGATAGGCGGCGATGGCGGGCGCGGCGCCGGCCAGGGTGGCGACGGCGATCGCGGCCGCGGCCAGGCGGCGCGGCAAGAGGCGCGAGAGGGCATGCATGAGTTGTCTCCAGAGGGGATATATATCGGGCGGGACGGCCGGGGCCGACAGGGTTAGTTCACAGGCCCCACGACGCCTGCTTCGGTCAGGGCCGCGATCTGCGTCGCGCTCAGCCCCAGGGTTTCCAGCAACTGGGCGCCATGCGCGCCCAATGCCGGGGGATCGATACGCACGCCGGGGCGGCGGCCGCCCAGCGTGATGGGCAGCAGCGGCACCTTGGCATGCGCGTTGACCGCCCCGCTGCCCGCACCGTCTTGCGGCAGGGCGATCTCGGCCAGGCCGCCGGTGGCGGCCAGGTGCGGATCGTCGAACAGGTCCTGCGGCTTGGCGATGGGCGCGTAAGGCAGGCCGTGCGCCTCGAAGCGGGCGGCGATGGCGGCGGCCGGCTCGGACGCCAGGCGTTCGCGCAGGATCGGCATGAGCCAGGCGCGGGCCTCGACACGGTCGTTGTTGCCCGCCAGGCGCGCGTCGGCGGCCAGGTCGGCGAAGCCGAAAGCGTCGCAGAACAGCTTCCACTGGGTGTCGGACACCACGGCCAGGAAGATCTGTTCGCCGTCCTTGACGGTGAAGACGTCGTACACCGCCCACGCCGATATGCGACTGGGCATGGGCGCGGCGGGCTTGCCGGTGACGGCGTACTGCATCATGTGATGGCCGACCAGGAACACGTTGTTCTCGAACAGCGCGCTCTGCACTTCCTGGCCGCGGCCGGTGCGCTGGCGCTCGAGCAGCGCGGCCATGGCGCCCATGGCGCCGAACATGCCGCCCATGATGTCGTTGACGGCCGCGCCCGCCCGCAGGGGGCGGCCTTCGGGGCCGGTCATGTAGGCCAGGCCGCCCATCATCTGCACCACCTCGTCGAGCGCGGTGCGGTGCTGGTAGGGACCAGGCAGGAAGCCCTTGTGCGAGACGTAGATCAGGCGCTCGTTCAGCTTCGACAGCGTGGCGTAGTCCAGCCCCAGGCGCGCCATGGTGCCGGCCTTGAAGTTCTCGCTGACGATGTCGGCGGTGGCGATCAGCTTGAGCACCAGTTCGATGCCGCGCGGATCCTGCAGGTTGACCGGCAGGCTCTTCTTGTTGCGGTTGAACATGGTGAAGAAGCCCGCGCCCGAGCCTTTCAGGCGGCGCGTGTTGTCGCCCTGCACCGGTTCGATCTTGATGACCTCGGCGCCCAGGTCGGCCAACATCATGCCGCAGGTGGGGCCCATCACCATGTGGGTGAATTCGACAACCCGAATGCCCGTCAGCGGCAGGGCCGGTTCGGCGCTGGCCGGATGGGGGTCATGCGTACTCATGCGGCCTCCCGCGCGTAGGTGAATCCTTTCGGCAGGCCCGCGTCGGGCAAGTGGCCGTACAGCGCTTCGCCCGGCAACCCGTCGCGCAGCGCGGCGCGGGCCGCCATCAGCGCGTCGACGTCGATGCCGGTATCCAGGCCCATCGACTCCAGCAGGAACACCAGGTCCTCGGTGACGATGTTGCCGGAGGCGCCGGGCGCGTAGGGGCAGCCGCCCAGGCCGCCCTGGCTGGCGTCGAAGGTGTCGACGCCGACCTCCAGCGCCGCCACCACGTTGGCCAGTCCCTGGCCGCGGGTGTTGTGGAAATGGGCGCCGCCGGCGCGCGCGCCCAGTTCGGCGCGCAGCGCCTTGAACAGGCGCCCGACCTGCGCCGGATTGGCGTAGCCGGTGGTGTCCGACAGCCCGACCTCGTCGACGCCCAGCTGCGCCATGGCCACGGCCATGCGCAGCGTGTCGGCTTCCGGCACCTGGCCGGCCAGGGTGCAGCCGAAGGCGGTCGACAGACCGGCCTCGAGTTTCACGCCGGGATGGCGGGCGTCGCGCAGCGCCACCACGGCCGCGACTTCGTCACGCATCTGCGCGTGGGTCTTGCGCACGTTGGCCAGGGAATGGGCCTCGCTCACCGACACCGGCAGCGTGACCTTGGCCGCGCCGGCCTCGAAGGCGGCCTGCGCGCCGCGCAGGTTCGGCGCCAGCGCCGCGACGTGCAGGCCGGGCAACTGGCGCGCGCCGGCCACCACCTCGGCGGCATCGGCCATCTGCGGCAGCAGCTTGGGCGGCACGAACGAGCAGACCTCGATTTCGCGCAGGCCGGCCGCCGCCAGCGCGCCGATCCAGCGCAGCTTGGCGGGCGTGGACATGACGGCGGCGATGCTCTGCAACCCATCCCGGGGGCCGACCTCGCTGACTAGAATCTGGGGCATTGACTTTCTCCTTAGCGTTCTATAAGATAGAACGACGTTCTATAAATTATTCCCCATCCGGATTCCGGGTGTCAACCCTGCCTGTCCGAAAGGCCGTTTCGCCATGCCCAGAAAAGCCAGCCAGCCCTCCCTCGCCGACCAGCACGCCGCGCCCGGCGGCGCCGCCGCGGTCGATCGCGCGCTGTCGGTGCTGTCCGCCTTCCGCACGGGCGACACCGCCCTGACCCTGGCGGAACTGGCCGAGCGCACCCAGCTCTACAAGAGCACCGTGCTGCGCCTGCTGGCCTCGCTGGAACACGGCCGCCTGGTGCAGCGCAGCGCGGACGGCCACTACACGCTGGGCGCGGAGATCGCGCGGCTGCACGCCGTGTATGCGGCGTCGTTCTCGCTGGAAGGGGTGGTGATGCCGGTACTGCGGGAACTGACCCGCGTGACCCGCGAAAGCGCCGCGTTCCACGTGCGCCAGGGCGACCATCGCCTGTGCCTGTACCGGGTGGATTCGCCGCAGCCGGTGCGCGACCACATCAAGGCCGGCGACCTGCTGCCGCTGGAACGGGGCGCGGGCGGACGCGTGCTGATGGCCTTCGCCGGCGCGGCCGGCGAGCCGTACGAGACCATCCGCCACAGCGGCGTGGTGGTGCTGGAGGGTGACCGCATGCCCGAGCTGTCCGGCATCTCGGCGCCGGTCTTCAATGAAACGGGGGCCCTGGCCGGCGCCGTCACGCTGACCATGCCCACGCCGCGGCTGCAACGCGAACATGCGGCGCTGGTGGTGGCCGCCGCCGCCGAAGCCACCCGCAACCTGGGGGGTTTTTACCCTTGGCCGAACGATTGAACGGGGCCCGGGCGGGTTATCATGCCCGACATTCCGCAGCCGGTTGCGCGCGCCCCTTCCAGGCGCCCCGAACCGCCAGCCCCAATCAAGATGAACACTGAATCCCTAGCCCTGGACTTCAAGAGCGCCACCCTGTATGCGATCCGGGTGGTCCTGCACAGCGCCGACCCCGAACGCCTGAACGCCGCGCTGGCCAAGCGCATGGCCGACGCCGGCAGCTTCTTCGAGAACGAGCCCGTGGTGATCGACGCCAGCCGCGTCGAGGAAGCCATCGACTGGGCCGCGCTGGTCGGCGCCTTGCGCGGGCACAACCTGCCGCCCATCGGCGTGGTGGCCGAAGGCGCCAACCTGGCCGCGGCCCGCGCCGCGGGCCTGACGCCGGTGGAGCTGTCCACCCCGGCCGCGCGTCCGGCGCAGGTGATCGACACCGCCCCGCCCAACGACGTCGCCACGCCGGTGCCGTCGGTGCCGGCCGCCGCCGTCGAGATCGCGCCCGCGCCCACCACGGCTGCCGAAGCGCCGGCCGAAAAGGCCGCCGAACCCGCCACGCCCAAGAGCGCGGCCGAACCGCTGCCCGAGCGCGCCGCCGCCAGCACCACGTCGGCCGCCAGCCCGACGCCGGCCGCGCCGCAATCGTCGTCGGCCCTGGTCATCACCCGCCCGCTGCGTTCCGGCCAGCGCGTCTACGCGCGCCACACCGACCTGGTCGTGATCGGCATGGTCAGCCAGGGCGCCGAAGTCATCGCCGACGGCAACGTGCACGTGTACGGACCGCTGCGCGGCAAGGCCATGGCCGGCGCGCGCGGCGACACCTCGGCGCGCATCTTCACCACGCATCTGGATGCCGAGCTGCTGGCCGTGGCCGGCGTCTATCGCGTGGTCGAGGACAAGCTCGACCGCTCGCTGCACAACCAGCCCGCGCTGGTGCGCCTGGATGGCGATACCTTGCGCATCGAGGCCCTGAAAGCCTGAGCGGGCCGGCCTCTGGCAAGACCGCGCCAGGCTCGGAACGGTCTTGCATCGACAGACTCTGTTTACCTTGAACGGGCGGTGCCCGTTCAACACATTCTGTAAGAAGCCTTACACGGGCTTTTTGCTTTACGATAACGCGATTTATTCGAACATAAGGGTTTGATCGTCATGACACGCATTGTTGTGGTGACTTCCGGCAAAGGCGGCGTGGGCAAAACCACGACGAGCGCCAGTTTTTCCGCGGGCCTCGCGATGCGGGGCCACAAGACCGCTGTCATCGACTTCGACGTCGGCCTGCGCAATCTCGACCTCATCATGGGCTGCGAGCGTCGCGTGGTGTACGACTTCGTCAATGTGATCCAGGGTGAAGCCACGCTCAACCAGGCGCTGATCAAGGACAAGCAGCTTGAAAACCTGTTCATCCTGCCCGCCTCGCAGACGCGCGACAAGGACGCGCTGACGCAGGAAGGCGTGGAAAAGGTCATCAACGACCTGAAGGAAATGGGCTTCGACTACATCGTCTGCGACTCGCCCGCCGGCATCGAGACGGGCGCGCTGATGGCGGCCTATTTCGCCGACGACGCGCTGGTCGTGACCAACCCCGAAGTCTCGTCGGTGCGCGACTCCGACCGCATCCTGGGCATCCTGGCGGCCAAGTCCAAGCGCGCCGTCGAAGGCGGCGACCCGGTCAAGGAATTCCTGCTGCTGACGCGCTACAACCCCAAGCGCGTGGTCGACGGCGAGATGCTGTCGCTGGGCGACATCGAGGACATCCTGCGCATCAAGCTGATCGGCGTCATCCCCGAGTCCGAAGCCGTGCTGCAGGCCTCGAACCAGGGCCTGCCGGCCATCCACCTGAAAGATACCGACGTGTCCGAGGCCTACAAGGACGTCGTGGCCCGCTACCTGGGCGAAGACAAGGCCCTGCGCTTTACCGACTACGAAAAGCCGGGTTTCCTGAAACGCCTGTTCGGAGGCAAGTAAGCAATGTCCTTCCTGTCGTTTCTGCTTGGTCAAAAGAAAACATCCGCTTCCGTCGCCAAGGAACGGTTGCAGATCATCCTGGCCCACGAGCGGGGCCGTGGCGACTCGCCCGACTACCTGCCGCAGTTGCAGCAGGAACTCATCGCGGTGATTTCCAAATACGTGAAGATCAACCCCGAGGACATCAAGGTGCACCTGGAACGCCAGGACACCCTCGAAGTGCTGGAAGTGAAGATCGAGATGCCGCAAAGCGAATCCTGACGCGTTTTCCGCGCGCCGCTGGCCGGCGCCGGATCCGCACGCGATGCGCGCAAAAAAACGCCCGGCAATGCCGGGCGTTTTCGCATTTGGGCTCAGCGCGCCAGCCTGCGCTGGCGACCGCCTGGTTCGCGGCTTAGTGCTTGCCCACCTGATCGCCGATGACGCCGCCGATGGCCGCGCCGCCCACCGTGCCGAGAATGCCGCCGTTGGTGATGACGGCACCCGCCACGCCGCCGAGCGCCGCACCGCCCACCGTGCTTTTCTGGCGATGGCTCATGCTATCCCACGACGAGCAACCCGCCATGGCGGCGGCCATGGCAACAGCGACACAGATTTTGGAAAGAGATGCGATTTTCATGATGAGGCTCCTATTCTTGTCCCCGGGGTCGCACCAAGATCCAGACGCGAGCGCACGATGCCCCTTGTGGGTTTAGAGCCTTCAGGATCGCAAAATATCCCGTCCCGCGCTGTGAAGTTTGCCCAGGAATTGTGTCAAACGGCGAGGGAATCTTTGCGCTTCCCAGGGACAGTGTTGCTGGAACGGACCGCTATTTGACCAGACGTAACACGTCGCGGAAGCGCGCATGCTCGCAGGTCTCCATCCACTCGAAAATCGCCATCTCCGTGGTCACGATCTCGGCGCCGTGGGCGCGCGCGCGGCGCAGCGCGGCATGGTGGTCGGACGGCTTGCGCGAACCCGCCGCGTCGGCCACCAGCACCGCCTTGTAACCCAGTTCGGTCAAACCGATGACGGTCTGCAACACGCAGATGTGGGCCTCGCAGCCGGTCACCAGCACCGTCTTGCGCGCCGCCGGCAGCCACGCATCGAAGCCGCGCTCGCGCGCCGCGGAGAAGTGCATCTTCTGGAACGTGGACTGCACCAGTTCGGCGAGCGGCGCCACCGTGACGCCCAGCATCTTGCTGTGATGCTCGGTGGCCACCACCGGCACCTCCAGCAGCCGCGCGGCCTGCGCCAGCTTGGCGTTGGCGGCCAACACCGCGTCGCCGTCGTGGATCACGGGCATCAGGCGGCCCTGCATGTCGACGATGAGCAGCGTGGAATCGGAGGCTTGCAGCAGCATGGGGGGACTCCTGGAATATTGGGAACCGCTTGAAAAAAACCCGGCACGCAATGGCCGGGTTTTCGGACTGCCAGTCAGGCCAGCTTACTTCAATGCCTTGTAGCGCAGGCGCTTGGGCTTGGCGCCCTCTTCGCCCAGGCGGCGCTTCTTGTCGGCTTCGTACTCCTGGTAGTTGCCATCGAAGAAC
The DNA here is from genome assembly GCF_001299375.1 of Achromobacter sp. 2789STDY5608621. NCBI lineage: Bacteria > Pseudomonadati > Pseudomonadota > Betaproteobacteria > Burkholderiales > Alcaligenaceae > Achromobacter > Achromobacter sp. 2789STDY5608621. The sequence continues at coordinate 7,915 of NZ_CYTU01000052.1, forward strand.
ACCACTTGCGAATCGCCTTCGAAGGCCAGGATGTGCGTGGCGATACGGTCCAGGAACCAGCGATCGTGGCTGATGACCATGACGCTGCCGGGGAACTCCAGCAGCGCGTCTTCCAGCGCGCGCAGCGTTTCGACGTCGAGGTCGTTGGACGGTTCGTCCAGCAGCAGCACGTTGCCGCCGGCGATCAGCGTCTTGGCCATGTGCAGGCGGCCGCGTTCACCGCCCGACAGCTGGCCGACCACCTTGTTCTGGTCGCCGCCCTTGAAGTTGAAGCGCCCCAGATAGGCGCGCGAGGACATCTCGAACTTGCCCACGGTCAGCAGGTCGGCGCCGTCGGCGACCGCGTCGAACACGGTCTTCTTGTCTTCGAGCGCGTCGCGCGACTGATCGACGTAGGCCAGCTTGACGGTCTGGCCGATCTTCACTTCGCCCGAATCCGGCTGCTCGCGGCCCGCGATCATGCGGAACAGCGTCGACTTGCCGGCGCCGTTGGCGCCGATGATGCCGACGATGGCGCCGGCCGGGATCTTGAAGCTGAGGTTGTCGATCAGCAGGCGGTCGCCGTAGGCCTTGCTGACGTTGTTGAACTCGATGACCTCGTTGCCCAGGCGCTCGCCCACCGGAATGAAGATTTCCTGGGTTTCGTTGCGCTTCTGGTATTCGTAGGACGACAGTTCCTCGAAGCGGGCCAGGCGCGCCTTGGCCTTGGCCTGGCGGCCCTTCGGGTTCTGGCGCACCCACTCCAGTTCCTTCTTGATGGTCTTCTGGCGGGCCGACTCGGACGACTCTTCCTGCTTGAGGCGGTCTTCCTTCTGTTCCAGCCACGAGCTGTAGTTGCCCTTCCAGGGGATGCCGTAGCCGCGGTCCAGTTCGAGGATCCACTCGGCGGCGTTGTCCAGGAAGTAGCGATCGTGGGTCACGCCCACGACGGTGCCCGGGAACTTGTGCAGGAACTGTTCCAGCCACTCGACGCTTTCGGCATCCAGGTGGTTGGTGGGTTCGTCCAGCAGCAGCATGTCGGGCTTGGACAGCAGCAGGCGGCACAGCGCCACGCGGCGCTTTTCACCGCCGGACAGGTTGCCGACGATGGCATCCCAGGGCGGCAGGCGCAGCGCGTCGGCGGCGATTTCCATCTGGTGTTCGATGTCGTCGGCGCCGCTGGAGGCGGCGGCGGCGATGATGGCTTCCAGCTCGGCCTGCTCGGCGGCCAGCGCGTCGAAGTCGGCGTCCGGCTCGGCGTAGGCCGCGTAGACCTCGTCCAGGCGCTTCTTGGCGGTGACCACCGCGCCCAGGCCTTCCTCAACCGCCTGGCGCACCGTGTGCTCGGGGTTGAGCTGCGGCTCCTGCGGCAGGTAGCCGATGTTCAGGCCCGGCATGGGGATGGCTTCGCCCTCGATTTCGCGATCCACGCCCGCCATGATCTTCAGCAGCGTCGACTTGCCCGAGCCGTTCAGGCCCAGCACGCCGATCTTGGCGCCAGGAAAAAACGAAAGCGAGATGTCACGCAGGATCTGCCGCTTGGGCGGCACGATCTTGCCGACGCGGTTCATGGTGTAGACGTATTGGGCCATGGGCTCGTATAGGGTAAGAAAGCTGATGAATCGTTGATTGTAGGCCGGAACCCGGACAGGCGTGCGACAGGCGGCCGTTCTACGACGCGGCCCGCGCCCGCCGCCAGCCGGCGAACGGCGCCCGCATCTGCGCCAGCATCACCCCGGCCAGCGCCATCGCGCCGCCGATGATGTGAAAGAGATGCGGCTTCTCGTCCAGGAACACCGCCGCGATCGCCACCGTGCCCACCGGCATCAGGTTCAGAAACACGCTGGCGCGGTTCGGCCCCAGGTGCCGCACGCCCTGCATCCACAGGAACGGCGCGAACAGCGACGGGAACACCCCGGCATAGAGCACCAGCGGCAGGTTGTCGCCATTGATGGGCGAGGCGGGCGCCATCAGGAACCCCGGCAGCTGGAACAGCACGCCGAACGCCACCTGCACGTACAGCGACACCCACGGCCCGACAGGCAGGCCCCAGCGGCGCAGCAGCACTCCGTAGAGCGCGTAGGCCAGCGCGGCCACGCCCATCAGCACGTCGCCATGGTTGGCGCCCACCGACAGCAACCGCGTCGGATCGCCCTCGCCGATCAGCAGCGCCAGGCCCGCCAGCGACAGCAGGCCGCCCAGCAGCGCCAGCGCCGACGGCCGCTCGCGCAGCACCAGCGCCCCCACCGCGATCGTCAGCAGCGGGATCATCGCGGTGATGATGCCCATGTTGGTCGCCGTCGTGCTGCCGGCCGCCACATAGGCCAGGCCCTGGTACAGCGCCATGCCCAGCCCGCCCAGCACCGCGAACTTGGGCAGGTAGGGCCACACCAGGCGGCGCTGGCGCCACAGGCCGGGCAGCGCGAACGGCGTCAGCAGCACGCCCGCCAGGGTCCAGCGGTAGAAGCCGATGACCGCCGGCGAGATCAGGCCGGCCGCCATCTTGGTCACGATCATGTTGACCGACCAGATCAGCGCCGCCAGCAGCGGGAACATCAGGTAGCGGGCCGGGGTGGCGGGAGAATCTGCGCGCGTCATGGAAATACTGCCAAGCATGGAAAACAAGCGGCCAGTGTAGGAGCTGTCCGACTCGCTGTATATAATGAAAAACCGACAATTCCACGCGAACTTCGGACATGGCCCCCTTTCCCGACCTTGGCCCCGGCAGGCCCTATCCCCTGGCCTGCCGCATCCTGCACTTCCTGCCGAAATCCAGCATCCAGCGCCATCGCTCGCCCTGGGGCGAATTGAATTTCGCCCTCTCGGGCATCATGGAAATCGGCATCGAGGACACGACCTACCTGTCGCCGCCCCACTACGCCATCTGGATCCCGCCGCAGGTCCCCCATTGCTGCCAGAACCAGGCCGAAGTGCATTACGCCTGCATCGACGTCCCCGCCGCCGCCTGCGCCACCCTGCCCGCCACGCCCTGCACGCTGGAAATCAGCCCGGTCATGCGCGCCGTGCTGGCCGACTTCGAACGGCGCGGCGTCGCCTATCCGGATACGCCCGAAGACCGGCGCCTGGCGCAGGTCGTGATCGACCAGATCCGCGTGGCCCGCGCCTACGCCAGCTATCTGCCGTCCACCCACGACGCCACGCTGGCGCCGATTCTCGCGGCCCTGCAGCGCCAGCCTGGCGACAAGCGCGGCGCGGCCCACTGGGCCGCCACCGCCGGCATCACCGAGCGCACCCTGCTGCGCCACTGCCAGCAGCACCTGGGCATGCCCTTCAACGAATGGCGCCAGCGCCTGCGCGTCGTCAGCGCGCTGGAGATGCTCGATGCCGGCCATCCGGTGCAAACCGTGGCGCGCGAACTCGGCTACAGCACCCCGTCCGCCTTCATCGCCATGTTCCAGCGCCTGACCGGCCAATCCCCCGACAGCGCCCGCAAACGTCCCGCCGCGCCGGCCTGACATCCCGCCACGCCGCGCCTGGATGCATCGTCATCCAAGCGCCCGATGCAAGCCTCGCGTGATCGCGAGACAATAGCGTCTGTTTTTTCGTAACGCCGTCCCCGCGGCATCATCGCGCCAGGAACCCCCATGTCCGCCTCCGCCACGCCCCCGCCTTCCCTGACCCACTTCAGCGCGACCGAACTCGACATGCTGGCCAAGACCGCGGACGCCCTCAGCGCCTACCTGGGCAAGCCCGTCCTGGCCGAAGTCGTGCTGGGAGAAGAAGGCACCGAATGGGTCACCTATGGCGTGCCCATCGACGAAAACGCCGAGCCCGACGAAGAGCAGACCCACGTCCAGCTGGGCGGCCCCGGCGCCCGCCTCCTGGGCAACCGCGGCGGCCTGCCCCCGACCGGCGACGACACCTACGACTGCCTCTACCTCTGGGCCATCCAGATCTCACTGAACGAAGGCGAACGCTTCATCAAGCTCGACCACGACGGCGAAGAATCCGCCTGGTCCGACACCCTGGAAGACGTCCTCCCCTTCGCCCTGACCGAGGAACCCCTGCCCGATCCGGACGAGGAAGACGAAGAAGACGACGACGAGGACGAAGACGACGCCCACGACCACCCCCACGACCACAACGACCCCGGCCACCGCCACTGAACCGGAAGGCAGGCGGCAGGCCCCAATGAGCCGCCCGCCACCAAGCAAAAAGGGCTTCCCAAAAGAAGCCCTTTGCCAAAACCACTCCCCCGCGACACCGCCCCGCCAAAAAACCGGCAAGCCGGCAAGCCAGCACCGCATCGACGTCCCACCCCTCAGACGCTGCAACGGGCCGCCCGCGCGGCCCCGTGGCAGCAGCCCCGCAAGACCCTCTCCCCCCACGACAGTGCCGGCAAACACGCCAAGCACACCAGTCGCCCCAGCACCCGTCATGAGCCGCTGAAGCAAGTCTGTCGCGGCGGGCGGCGGGGTGTGCGGGGCGTGTAGATGCGCCCAAGGGAATCCGTAGGGAGCCGAAGGCGGACGAGGATGACGCAGGGGCAGTCCGGAGCGAAGGCTCCGGACCGCAATCGTAGCCCCGCACACCCCGCCGCCCGCCGCGACAGACGCCTCAAGAACTCAACAAACTGCCCACACTGGAATCACCCCGCAATCCGCCCCTCCTCCACCGCATGGCAAGCCACAACCGCCCCCCCCGCCATCCGCCCCACAGGCGCCTCCGCCCTGCACCGCTCATTCGCATGCGGACACCGAGGATGAAACGTGCACCCCGACGGCGGATTCAACGGATTCGGCACTTCCCCCGCCACCGCCGTGCGCGGCTTCCCGGTCCCATCGATATCCGGAATCGCCTCCAGCAGCATCCGCGTATACGGATGCCGCGGCCGCGCGAACAGCTCATCGCGCGGCGCCACCTCCACCATCCGCCCCAGATACATCACCCCGACCCGATCGGCCACGTGATGCACCACCGCCAGATTGTGCGAGATGAACAGGTAGGTCAGTCCCAGCTCGCGCTGCAGATCCTTCATCAGGTTCAGCACCTGCGCCTGCACCGACACATCCAGCGCCGACGTCGGCTCGTCGCACACCAGGAACTCCGGATTCACCGCCAGCGCCCGCGCGATCGAAATGCGCTGGCGCTGCCCGCCCGAGAACTGATGTGGATAGCGGCTCTGGTCGGCCGGATCCAGCCCCACCTGCTTGAGCAGATCGCCGACCCGCGCCGTGCGCTCGGCCGGCGTCATCTTCGTGTGCGTCAGCATCGGCTCGGCAATGATGCGGCCGACCCGCCAGCGCGGATTCAGGCTCGCATACGGATCCTGGAAGATCATCTGCAGCCGCTTGCGCAGCTCGCGCCCGCCCGGCTCCGACATGCGCGACAACGGTTGGCCGTCGAAGCGGATGTCGCCGCGGGTCAGGCCATACAGCCCCACCAGCATGCGCGCCACCGTCGACTTGCCGCAGCCCGACTCGCCCACCAGCGCCAGCGTCTCGCCGCGCTTGATCTCGAACGACACGCCGTCCACCGCGCGCAGCATCACCCGCGGCTTGCCCGCCAGCTTGCGCTCCAGCCAGGGCGGCGACACATCGAACCAGCGCGCCGCGTCCTTCACTTCCACCAACGGCGTGCTCATGTGGCCACCTCGACTTCGTTTTCATGCAACCAACAGGCCGCGCGGGACGTGCCCGCCGGCATCAGCTCGGGCCGGTCCTGGCCGCAGCGCGGCAGGCGCCGCCCGCAGCGCGGATTGAAGGCACAGCCCGGCGGAATCGCGTTCAGCCGCGGCATGCTGCCGTCGATCTGCACCAGCCGCTCGGAATGTCCCTGCAGCGACGGGATCGATCCCATCAGCCCCGTCGTATACGGATGGCGCGGCTGGTGGATGACGTCGCGCACGGGGCCGATCTCGGCCACGCGTCCCGCGTACATCACCGCCACGCGGTCCGCCGTTTCCGCGATCACGCCCATGTCGTGCGTGATCAGCATCACCGCCGTGCCCTGTTCGCGGCACAGGCGCTTGAGCAGCTCGATGATCTGCGCCTGGATCGACACGTCCAGCGCCGTGGTCGGCTCGTCCGCCACCACCAGCTTGGGCTCGGCCGCCAGCGCCAGCGCGATCACCACTCGCTGCCGCATGCCGCCCGAGAACTGGTGCGGATAGTGGTCGATGCGCTCGCGCGCCGCCGGGATGCCGGTGGCCGCCAGCAGCTCGACCGCGCGGTTGCGCGCCTGCGACCAGCTCATGTCCAGGTGCGTCACGATGGTCTCGGCCAGTTGCCGGCCCACCGTGTACAGCGGATTCAAGGAGGTCAGCGGGTCCTGGAACACCGCTCCGATCTCGCGGCCGCGCACGCGGCGCATCTGCTCGTCGGGCAGGTTGTCGATGCGCCGGCCCGCCAGCAGGATCTCGCCGGCCGCGATGCGGCCGGGCGGTTCCAGCAGGCCGATGATCGACGCGCCGGTCAGCGACTTGCCGGCGCCCGATTCCCCCACCACGCCCAGGACTTCGCCCGCCTGGATCGAAAAGGACACGTCGTCCAGGGCGCGTAGCGTGCCGCGGCGCGTCGGAAACTCGACGCGCAGATTGCGGACTTCAAGTAATGCGCTCATGGGTATATCTCTAATTCAGGCGTGGATTCAATGCGTCGCGCAGCCAGTCACCCAGCAGGTTGACCGACAGCACCAGCAGCACCAGCGCCGCGCCCGGGAAGATGGTGATCCACCATTCGCCGGAAAACAGGAAATCGTTGCCGATGCGGATCAGCGTGCCCAGCGACGGCGCCGTCGGCGGCACCCCCACCCCAAGGAACGACAGCGTCGCCTCGGTGATGATGGCGGTCGCCAGGTGCACGGTGGCCAGCACCAGCACCGGCCCCAGCACGTTGGGCAGCACGTGGCGGAACATGATCACGGGCGAGGCCACGCCGATCACGCGCGCCGCCTGCACGTACTCGCGGTTCTTCTCCACCAGGGTCGAGCCGCGCACCGTGCGCGCGTACTGCGGCCAGCCGGCCAGTGCGATGGCGCCGATCAGCACCGGGAACGCGATGATCTCGTGCAGCTCGCGCGGCACCGCCGCGCGCGCCACGCCGTCGATCAGCAGCGCGATCAGGATCGCCGGGAACGACAGCTGCACGTCGGCGATCCGCATGATGAAGGCATCGATGCGCCCGCCCGCGTACCCCGAGATCAGCCCCAGCACGATGCCGATCAGCATCGACAGCAGCACCGAGGCCAGGCCGATCAGCAGCGACACGCGGGTGCCGTACAGAATCGCCGAATACAGGTCGCGGCCCTGGCTGTCGGTGCCCAGCAGATAGGTCGACTGGCCGTTGGGCGACCAGGCCGGCGGCAGCAGCGCGTCCAGCAGTTCGACCTTGGTCAGGTCGAACGGATTGTGCGGCGCCACCCAGCCGGCCCCGAAGGAGCCGATCAGCAGGGCTGCCAGCAGCACGGTGGCGACGATGGCCACGGGGGCCCGGCGCCAGGCCCAGGCAATATCGCTGTCCCACCAGCGTTTCATAACGGCACGCATCAGTGGCCACCTCCGCCGCGGGTCAGCCCGGAGCGCAGGCGCGGGTCCACGACAAAATACAGAAGATCGACGATCAGGTTGATCACCACGAACACCAGCGCGATCAGGCACAGGTACGCGGCCATCACCGGCACGTCGGCGAATTGCACCGCCTGGATGAACAGCAGCCCCATGCCGGGCCACTGGAACACCGTCTCGGTCACGATGGCGAAGGCGATGATGCCACCCAGCTGCAGGCCGGTGATGGTGATGACGGGCACCATGGTGTTCTTGAGCGCGTGGCCGAAATGGATGGCGCGACGCTTCAGGCCGCGGGCGCGGGCGAACTTGATGTAGTCCGAACGCAGCACCTCCAGCATTTCCGAACGCACCAGCCGCAGCACCAGGGTCATCTGGAACAGCGACAGCGTGATCGACGGCAGGATCAGGTGCTTCCAGCCATTCGCGGTGAACAGGCCGGAGGTCCACCAGCCCAGCGCCACGGTATCGCCGCGGCCGTAGCTGGGCAGCCAGCCCAGCTGCACCGAGAACACCAGGATCAGCAGGATGCCGATCAGGAAGGTCGGCAACGACACGCCCAGCAGCGAGCCGGCCAGCAACAACTGCGACAGCAGGCTGTTGCGCTTGAGCGCGGTATACACGCCCAGCGGCACGCCCACCACCAGCGCCAGCAGGGCCGCCACCAGGGACAGCTCCAGCGTGGCCGGCAGGCGCGATTTGAGCAGGGTCGAGACCGGTTCGCTCTGGCGCAGGGAAATGCCGAAATTGCCTTGCGCGGCGTTGGCCACGAAGTGGCCGAACTGGACGATGGCGGGCTCGTTCAGCCCCAGGCGCTCACGCAGTTCGATGCGCTCGGCATCGGTGGCGTCCTGCCCCAGCATGATGGTGACAGGGTCGCCGACGTATTGAAAAAGCACGAAGGCCAGTAGCGCGACGGTGAGCATCACCGCTACGGCCTGCAACAGGCGACGCAGTATGAAAGCAAACATAGGCGGGAAAGGCAAAACGGCGAAGCCCCGCGGGGCTTCGCTGTCTGATTAGCCGGAAGGGCGGGGTCAGTCGACCTTGACCCAGTCGGCAACGAGGCGGTTGTCCGCGCGGTGGATCACCGACACGTTCTTGCGCATGGCCCAGGGGATGACCTGGTCATGCAGCGGGATGTGGCCGAATTCCTGGGCGTGGACTTCCAGCACCTTGCGGATGTCGGCGTCGCGCTTGGCCACGTCGGTTTCCGTCTTGATGCGGTCGATGACCGCGTCCAGGTCCTTGTTGCTGTAGTTGCCCAGGTTGTACATGCCGTCCGCGCCCTCGCCCTTGGTGCGGATCAGGTTCTGCAGCGTGTACATGGCGTCGAACGTCGGCACGCCCCAGCCGAACAGGTAGGCGCTGGTGTCGGAGTTCTGCACCTTGGGGAAGTAGGTCGAACGCGGCATGGCGTTCATGGTCGCCTTCACGCCCACCTTGGCCCACATGCCGACCACGGCCTGGCAGATGGCCTCGTCGTTGATGTAGCGGTTGTTGGGACAGTCCAGCGTGAAGTTCAGGGTGCCGTCATAGCCGGCATCCTTGAGCAGGGCGCGGGCCTTCTCGGGATCGTAGGGCACGCGCTTGTGCAGCGATTCGGCCCAGCCGTGGACCTGCGGCGCGATCATGGTGCCGGTGGGCGCCGACAGGCCGCGCATCACGGCGCGCTTGATGGCGTCGACGTCGATGGCGCGGTACAGCGCTTCGCGCACGCGGATGTCCTGGAACGGGTTCTTGCCCTTGATGCTGGAGTACTGCAGCTCGGGACGCTTCTGGTCCAGGCCCAGGTAGATGGTGCGGTATTCGTTGCCCTCGACCACCTTGGCCGACTGGCGCAGGCGGTCCAGGTCCTGGGCGGCCGGATCCAGCACGAAGTCGATCTCGCCGGACAGCAGCGCGGCGGTGCGGGTGGCGTTCTGCTTGATCGGGGTGAACACCACTTCGGTCACGTTGCCGACCTTGTTGGCCTGGTTCCACCAGCCCTTGTTCTCTTCGAACACGGTGCGCACGTCGACTTCGCGCGACTTCAGCTTGTACGGGCCGGTGCCGTTGGTGTTGCGGGCGCCGAAGGTCTCTTCCTTGTTGACGAAGTCCTGCGGCTTGGCGATGTTGTTCTTCTCCGACCAGGCCTTGTTCATGATGAACACGTTGGGCAGCTGGCGCAGCAGCACCGGGTTGGGCGCCGAGGTCTCGATCTCGACCGTCAGGTCGTCGATCTTGCGCGCTTCCTTGATGCCGGTGGTGTAGGCCTTGTAGTTCGAGGTGGGCGCCATGGCGCGGTGCACCGAGAACACCACGTCGTCGGCCGTGAAGGCGGCGCCGTCGTGGAACTTGACGCCGGGGCGCAGCTTGAAGCGGTACAGCGTGGGCGAAACCTGCTCCCACTCGGTTGCCAGGCGCGGCACCACCTTGAAGTCCTTGTCGTAGTCCACCAGCGGTTCATAGACGTAGCTGTTGGCGGCAATCGTCATGCCTTCGTTCTGCGAGTGCGGATCAAAGGTGAGGATGTCGCCCTGGGCGGCCCAACGGAAGGTCTTGGCCTGCCCGATCGAGGGCACGGCCACGGCGGCGGCGATCGCGATGGCAATCAAAGTGCGGCGCATAGGTTTAACTCCTGACTATAGTCTGAATACCGGCGCGATATTGCCTAGGCCCAAGACCCGCGTCAATTAAGGGTTTATGCGTACCGGAGGGGGTTTTCAGAGGAGAAACATATTTAGGGACGTATAAAAATATGACAAAAAAATCGATCATCCCTTGATATAAACACTGTTCGCCCGGCCGGACCGGCCGCCATACCGGCGCCAGCCCCGTCCGGCGCGGCCGGAGCGCCCCTATTCGTCGGCGTCCAGCGGCAGGTCGAGCGGCACGTGCTCGGCCATCAGGCGCCGCAGCATGTCGATCAGCAGCGCCGCCTGGTCCTCGCCGAACGGCGCCAGCACCGCCTTCTGGTGCTGCATGGCCTGCTCGCACAGCGCGCCGATCAGGTGGCGGCCCTTGGTGGTGATGACCACGCGCGTCTGGCGGCGGTCGGCGCGCACGCCGCTGCGCGCCACCAGCCCCTCGGTCTCCATGCGCTGCACCACCTTGCTGAGCGTCGGCTGCTTGGTGATCGCCAGCACCGCCAGGTCGCCGATGGTCTCGCCGGCGCTGCCCTCCAGGCTGGCCAGCACCCGCCATTCGGTGACCGACAGGCCGGCGGCCTTCACCTGCTGGTGGAACTCCGCCGAGATGCGCTGGCTGGCCTGCGCCAGCAGGTAGGCCAGGTAGTCGTCGACGAACCGCGCGCCACTGGCCTGGGTCCCGTTGCCCTGCTTGTCCGACCGCATGTTGTTCCGCTCCCACGCATCAATAGTGAATAGACGACCCGAGGCCGGCAGGCGCATTGCACCACGGCGGCGCAAACGCGCGCCATGACGCGGCGCAATGCTGTTGCGCAGCACAGGGTATACCCCGAATCGCGACCCGTTTTTGCACCATGAAAGCGCCTTTTCAGCGCCTTCAGGCTAGAGGACAACCAGTATATACACCCTTGTTTTCGCGTGATATTTTTTTGATTCCATGAAATTTCATCTTTTTTGTTGACAGCTAAAACGTTGACTCCTAAAGTATTTTTCAGAGCGAAATTTCGTGACATGGGCGTGCTGCGCAGCAGCATGGCTTCGGGACCCGGATGCCGGTCCGCGTGGAGGAGTTCGAGATGGCTGAAAGGTCTTTCAAGAAAGAAGTCCAGCAGTTGCGCATCGGCGCGGGCGAGGAGTTCCGCGGCGAGGGGATTCTCGCGGTCACCAAGGCGCTGCTGCAGTCCGGCGTGGGCTATGTCGCGGGCTACCAGGGCTCGCCCATCTCGCACCTGATGGACGTGCTGGCCGACGCCAACGACATCCTGCAGGAACTCGGCGTGCACTTCGAGGCCAGCGCCTCGGAAGCCACCGCCGCCGCCACGCTGGCCGCCTCGGTCATGTACCCGATCCGCGGCGCGGTCACCTGGAAATCCACCGTCGGCACCAACGTCGCCTCCGATGCGCTGGCCAACCTGGCCTCGGGCGGCGTCACCGGCGGTTCGCTCATCATCGTCGGCGAGGACTACGGCGAAGGCTCGTCCATCATGCAGGAACGCTCGCACGCGTTCGCCATGAAATCGCAGATCTGGCTGCTCGATCCGCGCCCCAACCTGGAAAGCATGGTCAAGGCGGTGGAAGACGGCTTCGCGCTGTCGGAGGCCAGCAAGACGCCGGTGATGCTGCAACTGCGCATCCGCGGCTGCCACGTGCACGGCCGCTTCATCGCCAAGGACAACCAGCGGCCGGCGTTCTCGCTGGCCCAGGCGCTGGAAAGCCCGGCGCGCGACACCAGCCGCATCGTGCTGCCGCCGGCCTCGTTCCTGCACGAGCAGGAAAAGATCAAGGAGCGCTGGCCCGCCGCCATCCGCTATATCAAGGAACACAAGCTCAACGAGCACTTCGACGGCGACCAGGACGACATCGGCCTGATCCTGCAGGGCGGCCTGTACAACGGCGTGATCCGTTCGCTGCAATTGCTGGGCCTGGCCGACAACTTCGGCAACAGCCGCATCCCGCTGTACGTGATGAACGTGGCCTACCCCGTCATCGAGGACGAGGTCATCGACTTCTGCCGCGGCAAGCGCGCCGTGCTGCTGCTGGAGGAAGGCCAGCCCGACTACCTGGAACAGGCCCTGCACGCGGTGCTGCGCAAGGCCGGCGTCGATACGAAACTGTCCGGCAAGGACGTGTTGCCGATGGCCGGCGAATACACCACCCAGGTGATGCGCGACGGCCTGCGTGAATTCCTCAAACGCGAACGCCCCGAATCGCTGCAGACCCATCCGGCCGTGGCCGCCGACGCCGGCGCCGCCGAGCCCGCGCTGCAGGTCACCGAGATCACGCGGCCCAAGCCCGCGCCGCGTCCGGCCGAGCAGCCCATCACCTTCCACAAGCACGTCGCGGAACTGGCCGCCGTGGTGCCGCCCCGCCCGGCCGGCTTCTGTACCGGCTGTCCGGAGCGGCCGATCTTCTCGGCCCTGACGCTGGCGCAGGAAAAGCTGGGCCAGCACCATATCTCCTGCGACATCGGCTGCCACCTGTTCTCGATCCTGCCGCCGTTCAACCTGGGCGCGACCACCATGGGCTACGGCCTGGGCGCGTCCAGCGCCGCGGCCTTCAACGTGCCGGCGGCCAAGCGGCCCATCTCGATCATGGGCGACGGCGGCTTCTGGCACAACGGCCTGGCCTCGGGCATCGGCAACGCGGTGTTCAACAAATACGACGGCGTCATCGTCATCGTCGACAACTTCTACGCCTCGGCCACCGGCGGGCAGGACATCCTGTCCTCGCGCGCCGAGAATCCGGACCGCTCCACTAACAATCCCATCGACCAGGCCGTGCGCGGCGTGGGCGTGAAGTGGGTGCGCACGCTGGACCGCACCTACGACGTGGCCAAGGTGCGCGCCACCATCGAAGAAGCGCTGACCACCGACATCAAGGGCCCCAAGGTCATCATCGCCCAGTCGGAATGCATGCTGAACAAGCAGCGCCGCATCAAGCCGCTGTTCAACCAGGCGGTCAAGGCGGGCAAGCGCGTGGTCAAGGAACGCTTCGGCGTCGACCCCGACGTCTGCACCGGCGACCACGCCTGTATCCGGCTGTCCGGCTGCCCGTCCCTGACGGTCAAGGACAGCGGCGATCCCCTCAAGGAAGATCCGGTCGCCCACGTCGAGAGCAGCTGCGTCGGCTGCGGCAACTGCGGCGAAGTGGCGCACGCCGCCGTGCTGTGCCCGTCCTTCTACCGCGCCGACATCGTCCACAATCCCAGCGGCCGCGACCGTTTCCTGGCGCGCCTGCGCCAGGGCGTGATCGGCTACCTGCAGCGCCGCCGCGAAGCGCGCCTGGCCAAATTCGCCCTGTGAGGACCCGCCCCATGAACCCGGTGGCATTGCAGCAAGGCACTCCCATCAAGATCGCCATCCTGGCCATGGGCGGCCAGGGCGGCGGCGTGCTGGCCGACTGGATCGTCGACATGGCCGAGCACGCCGGCTGGTGGGCCCAGACCACCTCGGTGCCGGGCGTGGCGCAACGCACCGGCGCCACCATCTATTACCTGGAACTGCTGCCCGAGTCCGACGTGACCCGCGCCGGCCGTCCGCCCGCGCTGGCGCTGATGCCCACGCCGGGCGACGTCGACCTGGTGGTGGCGGCCGAGCTGATGGAAGGCGGCCGCGCCATCCAGCGCGGGCTGGTCACGCCCGACCGCAGCATGCTGATCACCTCATCGCATCGCAGCTACGCGGTCAGCGAGAAATCGGCGCCCGGCAACGGCATCGCCGATCCCAACAAGGTGCTGGAGGCCGGCCGTGCCGCGGCCCGCCGTTTCCTCTGCTTCGACCTGCAGGACCTGGCCGACCGCGCCGGCAGCGTCATCAGCGCCAGCCTGTTCGGCGCCGTGGCCGGCAGCGGCGCGCTGCCGTTCTCGCGCGACGACTTCGAGGCCACCGTGCGCCGCGCCGGCGTCGGCGTGGACGCCAGCCTGCGCGCCTTCGCGCTCGGCTTCGAGGCCGCCGACCAGGCGCCCGCGCAGCCGGCCGCGATCGACCTGACGCGGCCGGTGCCCGCCGTGCCCGAGCGCGCCGCCAGCCCGAAGGCGCAGGCCTTGCTGGACCGCATCCAGCGCGATTTCCCCGCCTGTGCGCAGCCGATGCTGACGGCCGGCGTGCGCCGCCAGATCGAGTTCCAGGACCTGGCCTATGCCCAGGACTACCTGGCCCGCATGGCCGCGATCCGCGAACTCGACGCGCGCCACGGCGGCGACGCCAGGCAATGGGCGCTGACCTGTGCCGCCGCGCGCTACCTGGCCACCGCCATGGCCTATGACGACGTGATCCGCGTGGCCGACCTGAAGACGCGCGGCAGCCGCTTCGAGCGGGTGCGCGCCGAAGTCGGCGCCAAGCCGGACCAACTGGTCTACACCACCGAATTCATGCATCCGCGGCTGGAGGAAATCTGCGGCACGCTGCCGGCCGGGCTGGGCCGCTGGCTCGAACGGTCGAAAGCCTTCGGCGGTTTCGTCGAACGCCGCCTGGGCAAGGGCCGCCGCATGCAGAGCGGCACGCTGGGCGGCTTCCTGATGCTGTACACGCTAGCCGGCATGCGGCGCTTCCGCCGCCGCACGCTGCGCCACCAGATCGAATCCGCGGGGCTGACCCAATGGCTCGACCTGATCGCCAGCCTGGCGCCGCGCGACTACGACCTGGCGGTCGAGACCGTCAACTGCCGCCGCCTGGTCAAAGGCTACAGCGACACCCACGTGCGCGGCGGCGGCAAGTACCGCCAGCTGATCGCGGCCGCCGCCCAGCTGGCGGGCCGGCCCGATGCGGCCGCCTCGCTGCGCGCCCTGCGCCAGGCCGCGCTGGCCGACGAGAAATGCGGCCCCATGGAACGCCAACTGGCCGAAAAACTGGCCGCCTGACATCGAGATAGAGACGAACGCCGTGCAAACCCTGAAACTCATCGTCCGTGAAGTCCGGCAGGAATCGCCGCTGATCCGCTCGCTGCGCCTGGCGCGCGAAGACGGCGGCGCCCTGCCCGCCTTCGGCCCCGGCGCCCACCTGAAGGTCAGCGTGCCGGGCCTGCGCGAACCGCGCTGCTACTCGCTGGTGCAACTGGCGCCGGAGGCCGGCCGTTTCGCCGAACCCGTCGAATACCGCCTGGGCGTGCGGCTGGAGGAAGCCAGCCAGGGCGGATCGCGCCACATGCACGGGCTGGCGGTGGGCGACACGCTCAGCGTCGAAGGCCCGAAGAACGATTTCCCGCTGCACGAGGCCCCGGCCGGCGACGAGCCGGTGGTGCTGATCGCCGGCGGCATCGGCATCACGCCGGTGGCGTCGATGGCCGCGGCGCTCAAGTCCGCCGGCCGCGCCTTCGAACTGCACTACAGCGGCCGCAGCCGCGACCAGCTGGCGTTCCTGCCGGAACTGCAGGCGCTGGCCGGCGACGCGCTGGTGCCGCACGCCGACGACGACGCGACCTGCCGCTTCGACCTGAAGGCGCTGCTGGACGCCGCCCATCCGCGCCAGCACCTCTACGTCTGCGGCCCCAAGGGCCTGATCGACGCCGTCATCCAGGAAGCGCGCGCGCGCCACTGGCCCGACGCCCACATCCATTTCGAGCTGTTCGCCAGCGCCGCGCCGCAGGCGGGCGACCAACCCTTCGAGGTCGAACTGCGCCAGTCCGGCCGGGTGCTGACCATCCCCGCCGACAAGACCATCGTCGACATCATGGAAGAAGAAGGCTGCGACCCGATGTACGACTGCAAGCGCGGCGAATGCGGCGTGTGCCAGGCCACTGTGCTGGAGGGCGAGCCGGACCACCGCGACTACTACCTGTCGGATACCGAGAAGGCCAGCGGCAAGATCATCCAGATCTGCATCTCGCGCGCCAAGTCGGCGCGCCTGGTGCTGGACCTGTAGGGCCGGGCGCGACAAGAGGAGACCACCATGGCCAAATACCGCGACAACCCCGACGCCATCCGCGCCCTGCTGCGCGAGACCGAGGTGCACAAGGACCTGTTCATCGACCCGGAACTGTTCGACCTGGAGATGGAACGGCTGTACGCCAACACCTGGGTCTTTGTCGGCCACGACAGCCAGGTGCCCAATCCCGGCGACTACATCACCACCACCGTCGGCAACCAGCCGGTGGTGATGGTGCGGCACAGCGACCGCTCGGTGCGCGTGCTGCACAACCGCTGTCCGCACAAGGGCACCATGGTGGCGGGCGACGCCTGCGGCAACACCGGCAAGTTCTTCCGCTGCCCGTACCATGCCTGGACCTTCAAGACCGACGGCAGCCTGCTGTCGATCCCGCTGAAGAAGGGCTACGAGAACACCGGCCTGGAGCAGTGCGAGGCCAGCCAGGGCATGGCGGCGGTCAAAGACGTGCGCAACCATCGCGGCTTCGTGTTCTGCCGCCTGAACCCGAACGGCCAGTCGTTCGAGGACTTCTTCGGCGACGCGCTGTCGACGCTGGACAACATGGTCGACCGCTCGCCCGAGGGCCGGCTGGAAGTGGCCGGCGGCGTGCTGCGCTACATGCACCGCTGCAACTGGAAGATGCTGGTCGACAACCAGACCGACACCTGCCACCCGATGGTGGCGCACGAATCGTCGGCCGGCACCGCCGTCAAGGTCTGGGAGCAGGCCCCGGCCGGCACCCCAAAGCCGATGGCGGTGGAACTGTTCGCGCCCTTCATCTCGCCCTACGAGTTCTTCGAGAACATGGGCATCCGCGTCTGGGAAAACGGCCACGGCCACACCGGCGTGTCCGATTCGATCCACGCCGCCTATTCGGGCATTCCGGGTTACTGGGAGTCGATGGTCGCCGCCTACGGCGAGGAGCGCGCCCACCAGATCCTGGGCGACGTGCGCCACAACACCGTGTACTTCCCCAACATCATGGTCAAGGGCCCGATCCAGACCCTGCGCGTGTTCAAGCCGATCGCCGCCGACCGCACCCTGGTGGAATCGTGGACCTTCCGCCTGGTCGGCGCGCCCGACCTGCTGCTGGAACGCACCCTCATGTACAACCGCCTGATCAACGCGCCCACCTCGGTGGTCGGCCACGACGACCTGGAGATGTACGAGCGCGCGCAGGATGGCCTGCAATCGCGCGCCCGCGACTGGGTCAACGTCGGCCGCCTCTACGACCCGGCCGAGCTCGGCCAGAAGAACGTCACCACCAACGGCACCAACGAATGGCAGATGCGCAACCAGTACCGCGCATGGGGCCGCTACATGACGGAGCAGGCATGAGCTTCAGCGACCGCGACCTGATCGATTTCGTCTACGCCGAGGCGCGCCTGCTCGACGAGCTGCGCTTCGAGGACTGGCTGGAGCTGTACGCCGACGATGGCTACTACTGGATGCCGCTGGCCCACGGCCAGACCGACGCCCGTCTGCATGCCTCGCTCATGTACGAGGACAAGCTGCTGCTGCGCGTGCGCGTCGAGCGCCTGGCCGGCCAGCGCACCTTCTCGCAGCAACCCAAAAGCCGCTGCCACCACCTGCTGCAGGCGCCCACGGTCGAGCACGACCATCCCGATTCGGCGCCGGACCAGGGCCGCCACGTGGTGCGCACCGCCTTCCATTACGTCGAGACGCGGCAGGACGCGCAGACGCTGTACGCCGGCTGGGCCACGCATCACCTGGTCGAGCAGGACGGCGCGCTGCGCATCCGCCTCAAGCGCGTCGACCTGGTGAACTGCGACGCCGCGTTCGGCAACATCCAATTGTTCATGTAGGAGCGGCTTGTGAGCACCACCGTCCACCAGGCTTTCCTGGACACCGCGGCCCGGCATGGCGCCCGGCCCTTCCTGTGCATCCTGCCGGAAACCGCCGACATCTACGGCATCGGCGCCGGCGAACTGGGCTATGCCCAGGCCGCCGCCGCCATCGAGACGCTGCGGGCGGCCTACGCCCGCGCCGGCTACGGCCACGGCCATCGCGCCGGCCTGCTGCTGGAAAACCGGCCGGCCTTTTTCCTGCACTGGTTCGCGCTGAACGCGCTGGGCGTGTCGGTGGTGCCGATCAACCCCGACCTGCGCGCGGCCGAACTGGAGTACCTGACGGGCCATTCCGAGATCGCGCTGGCCGTCGCCCTGCCGCAGCGCCACGCCGACCTGCTGGCCGCCGCCGAGCGCGCCGGCCGGCCGCTGCGCGTGATGGGCCCCGACGATGCGCCGCCCGCCGCGCCCTTCCCCGCGCCGCTGGCGGGCACGCCCGACGAACTGACCGAATGCGCGCTGCTGTACACGTCCGGCACCACCGGCCGCCCCAAGGGCTGCATCCTGCCGAACCGCTATTTCCTGCACGCGGGCGGCTGGTACGCCCGCATCGGCGGCCTGGCCGAATTGCGCCCCGGCGAGGAACGCATGCTGACGCCGCTGCCGCTGGTGCACATGAACGCCATGGCCTATTCCGCCATGGCCATGGTGCTGACCGGCGGCTGCCTGATCCCGCTGGACCGCTTCCATCCCAAGACCTGGTGGGACAGCGTGCGCGATTCCGGCGCCACCGTGCTGCACTACCTGGGCGTGATGCCGGCGATCCTGATGAAGGCCGAACCCTCGGCCCGAGACCGGCAGCCGGCGATCCGCTTCGGCTTCGGCGCCGGGGTCGACCGCAAGCTGCATGAACCGTTCGAGGCGCGCTTCGGCTTCCCGCTGCTGGAAGCCTGGGCCATGACCGAGACCGGCGCCGGCGCCGTCATCATCGCCAACCAGGAGCCGCGCCACATCGGCAGCAGCTGCTTCGGCCGCGAAGAGGACGACGTGGCGGTGCGCATCGTCGCCGACCACGGCGGCGAGGCCGCCGCCGGCGAGCCGGGCGAGCTGCTGGTGCGCCATGCCGGCGATGACCCGCGCTACGGCTTCTTCGCCGGCTACCTCAAGGACGCGGACGCCACCTCGCAGGCCTGGGAAGACGGCTGGTTCCACACCGGCGACATCGTGCGCCGCGAGGCCGATGGCGCGCTGCGCTTCGTCGACCGCAAGAAGAACGTGATCCGCCGCAGCGGCGAGAACATCTCGGCGGTGGAGGTCGAAAGCGTGCTGCTGCAGCATCCGCTGGTCAAGGCGGTGGCGGTGGCCGCCGTGCCCGACCCGGTGCGCGGCGACGAGGTGCTGGCCTGCGTGGTGGCGGAAACCGCGCCCGCCGACGCCGCCGCCCGCGACGATGCGGCCCGCGACATCGTGCAATGGAGCCTGCAACAGCTGGCCTACTACAAGGCGCCCGGCTACGTCGCCTTCGTCGACAGCCTGCCGCTCACCACCACCAACAAGATCCAGCGCGGCGAAATGAAGACGCTGGCGCCGACGCTGCCCGGCACCGCCCGCTGCGTCGACACCACCGCCATGAAGAAGCGCCAGGAGCCAGCCCGATGACCCCGACGCGCGCCCGCTACGACGGCGTGGTGGCGGCCCTGCCTGTCAGCATTCCGTATGAGCGCTACTCCACCCATGCCGCGCATTGGTGGCTGGGCCGCGCGCTGGGCGCGCTGATCCGCCAGGCCGGCATCGCCAAGACCGACGTCGACGGCCTGTGCGTGTCCAGCTTCACGCTGGCGCCGGACACCACCGTGGGCCTGACGCAGCACCTGGGCATGAGCCCGCGCTGGCTCGACCACATCCCCATGGGCGGCGCCAGCGGCGTGGCCGCGCTGCGCCGCGCCGCGCGCGCGGTGCAGGCGGGCGACGCCGGCATCGTCGCCTGCATCGCGGGCGACACCAACCAGGTCGACTCGTTCCGCAACACCGTCAGCCAGTTCTCGCGCTTCGCCCAGGACGCCGTCTATCCCTATGGCGCGGGCGGCCCCAACGCCAGCTTCGCGCTGCTGACCGCGCACTACATGCGCAGCACCGGCGCCACCCGCGAGGACTTCGGCAAGGTCTGCGTGGCGCAGCGCGACAACGCCCTGCGCTATCCGCACGCGCTGATGAAGAAGCCGCTGACGCTCAGGCAGTACCTGGACGCGCGCGTCATCACCGACCCGATCCACCTGTTCGACTGCGTCATGCCCTGCGCCGGCGCCGACGGTTTCCTGGTGATGAGCGAAGACCGGGCGCGGGCGCTGAACCTGCCCTACGCCCGCATCCTGTCCACCATCGAGCGCCACAACGCCTGGATCGAGGACCCGATCCAGACCCGCGGCGGCTGGACCATGGACATCGACGAACTCTACGGCATGGCGGACGCGGCGCCGGCCGACATGGACTTCCTGCAGGCCTACGACGACTACCCCGTCATCAACCTGATGCAGATGGAAGACCTGGGCTTCTGCGCCAAGGGCGAGGCGCCCGGGTTCGTGCGCGCCAACACCTTCACCGTCGATGGCAGCTTGCCGTTCAACACCAATGGCGGCCAGCTGTCGGTGGGCCAGGCCGGCGCCGCCGGCGGCTACCTCGGCATGGTCGAGGCGCTGCGCCAGCTGACCGGCACGGCCGGCGGCACCCAGGTGGCCGACGCGCGCCTGGGCCTGGTCAGCGGCTTCGGCATGATCAATTACGACCGCGGCCTGTGCACCGCCGCGGCCATCCTGGCCAGGAGCGACGCATGACCGAGCCGCTAGCCAAGCCGCCGCGCAAGAACCCCGTGGCGCGCACGCGCCAGCCGACCCTGCCGCCCGGCGCCCGCAGCCGCGCCGCCCTGGGCTTGACGGCCGCGGCCGCCGAGGGCCGCTTCGAACTGCAGGCCTGCGCCGATTGCGGCGCGGTGCAATACCCGCCGCGCGAGGTCTGCGGCCATTGCCTGTCGGAACGCCTGCCGTGGCGGCCGGTGGATCCCGACGGCGTGCTGCTGGTCAGCACCACCCTGCATCACAGCAACGACCTCTATTTCCGTGAACGCCTGCCGTGGCGGGTGGGCACGGTGCGCATGGACGCCGGCCCGTCGGTGGTGGCGCACGTGCACCAGGATTGCGCCGACGGCGCCCGCGTGCGGCTGGCGCTCAAGCTCGACCGCAGCGGCCAGGCCGTGATGATCGCCCTGCCCGAAAGGAATACGCCCAATATGGAAGACGACAAGACCCTGCGCGAGACCTCGTGCGATCCGAAATTCCGCCGGGCGCTGGTCACCGACGGCAAGTCGGCGGTGGGCCAGGCGGTGGCGCGCGCCCTGCTCGACGCCGGCTGCCCGACCGTGTTCCTGGGCGACCCGCAGGCCTGGCGCCGCGACGCCGCCTTCGACGCGCTGGCGGCCGATCCGCGGGTGCAGGCGCTGGCGCTGGACGTGACCGACAGCGACTCGGTCGAACGCGCCGCGGCGTCGATCGGCGGCAAGGTCGAGATCCTGGTCAACACCGCCGACCTGGAACGCGAAGGCGGCCTGCTCGGCCGCAAGGACGTCAACACCGCGCGCGACGCCCTGGACGTCAACGTGCTGGGCCTGATGCGGCTGGCGCAGGGCTTCGGCCCGGCGCTGTGCGGCCGCGCCGCCGACGGCGTCAACAACGCCACGGCCTGGGTCAACGTGCTGTCGATCTACGCCCACGTCAACCTGCCGGCGCGCGGCATGTGGTCGGCCTCCAAGGCCGCCGCGCTGTCGCTGGCGCAATGCCTGCGGGCCGAGCTGCGGCCGGCCGGCGTGCGCGTGGTGAACGTGTTTCCCGGCCCGGTCGACCACGAATGGGAGCAGCGCACGCCGCCCCCACGCGTGGCGCCCGCGGCCATCGCCGGCGCCATCGTGCGCGCGCTGAAGGAAGGCGTCGAGGATGTGTACGTCGGCGACGTGGCACAGGAATTCCGCGCGCGGCTGGCGGAGAACCCCAAGGGACTGGAACGGGAACTGGGCGCCTGACGGCGGCCGCCGTGCCCGACGAGACGAAAACCAAAGGAGCAACAGATGAGCCAACCCATACTTGCGCAATTCATGACCGAACTGGTGTCGGGCCGCATCCGCCTGGTGGACCTGACCGAGACGCTGACGCCCGAATTCCCCACCATCGTGCTGCCGCCGGAATTCGGCCAGGCCTGGCCGTTCCGCATCGAGGAAATCTCGCGCTATGACGAGCGCGGCCCGGCCTGGTACTGGAACAACTTCTCCTGCTCCGAGCACACCGGCACCCACTTCGATGCGCCGGTGCACTGGGTCACCGGCAAGGACCAGCCCGACAACACCGTCGACACCATCCCGGTCGAGGCTTTCATCGCCGGCGCCAGCGTCATCGACTGTTCGGCCGAGGCGCGCGACAACCCCGACTTCCTGCTGACCATCGACTTCGTCAAGAAGTGGGAGGAAAAGCATGGCCGCATCCCGGCCCGTTCCTGGGTGCTGATGCGCACCGACTGGTCCAAGCGCGCCAAGCCGGCCGAATACCTGAACATGAAGGAAGACGGCGCCCACTCGCCCGGCCCGGATGCCGAGGTGGTGCCGTGGCTCATCAAGGAACGCGACGTGCACGGCTTCGGCACCGAATCGGTGGGCACCGACGCCGGCCAGGCCCATCACCTGAATCCGCCCTACCCCTGCCACTACTTCATGCACGGCAACAACCGCTACGGCCTGCAGTGCCTGACCAACCTGGACCAGCTGCCGCCCACCGGCGCCGTGATCTTCTCGGCGCCGCTCAAGATCCGCAGCGGCTCGGGCAGCCCTCTGCGGGTGCTGGCGCTGGCGCCGCGCGCCTGAGCGGCGGCGGATAACTAAAGAACACAGGGGGATCCACCATGACGCACACCAACGTCGCCATCGTCACCGGCGGCAGCGCCGGCATCGGCGCCGAAATCTGCCGCAGCATGCTCGACGCGGGCTACGAAGTAATCTCGATGGCGCGCCGCGCCGCCGACTTCAGCCACCCGCGCCTGCACAACGTGCAGGTGGACCTGCTGGACGCCGACGCCACGGCCCAGGCCGGCGCCGAGATCGCGGCGCGCTTTCCGGTCAGCCATGTCATCCACAACGCCGGCGTCATCTGGCCCAACCTGCTGCCGCAGGTGACCCAGGAGGAACTGCACGGCCTGACCCAGATCCACCTGGGCGCGGCCATCAGCCTGGTGCAGGCGGCCCTGCCCGGCATGCAGGAGCGCCATTTCGGCCGCATCGTCATGATGTCCTCGCGCGGCGCGCTGGGCCTGCCCACCCGCACCGCCTATTCGGCCACCAAGGCCGGCATGGTCGGCATGGCGCGCACCTGGTCGCTCGAACTGGCGCCCTACGGCATCACCGTCAACGTGGTGGCGCCCGGCCCGATCCAGACCGACATGTTCTACGAAGTGATCGAACCCGGCAGCGAACGCGAAAAGCAGCTGGCCAACGGCATCCCGGTCAAGCGCCTGGGACGCTCGGACGACGTGGCGCGGGCGGTGATGTTCTTCGCCGACCCGGCCAACAGCTTTGTCACCGGCCAGACGCTGTTCGTCTGCGGCGGCGCCAGCGTCAGTTCCATCACCATCTGACCGGCGTCCCACGCATCCGCTTCGGGTTTTGACGGATAGGTAAGCACGCAGACCGCGTCTACAGTGCAGTGCCAGAAAGTTGAAGCCAAAAGCAATTTCCGCGGTATCCGTTTTCTCCGTTTTCCAGCCGCACCCACTCTGCCCCCTATCCGGAGGTTTTGCCATGCTGTCGAAGAAACTCCCCCTGGCCGCCGCCGTGCTGGCCACGCTGGTCTCCCTGCCCGTCCTGGCCCAGGTCAAGGTCGGCGTGGTCACCTCGTCCACCGGCCCCACCGCGCTGGTCGGCATTCCGCAAAAGAACACCGTGCCGCTGCTGCCCAAGAAGATCGGCGACCTGACCGTGGAATACATTTCGCTGGACGACGCCAGCGATTCCACCAACTCGGTCACGGCCTTCAAGAAGCTCATCACCGAACAGAACGTGGACGCCCTGATCGGGCCGTCGGGCTCGCCCAACGCCATGGGCGTGATCCAGTTCGCCGCCGAGGCCGGCGTGCCGATGCTGGCGCCGGTGGGCACCGCCGCCGTGGTGCTGCCGATGAACGAGCAGAAGAAGTGGGTCTTCAAGACCACCCAGAACGACGACATCATCGCCCGCGCGCTGGTCGACCACATGGCCAAGACCGGCATCAAGACGGTCGGCTTCATCGGCCTGAACGATCCCTATGGCGAGAACTGGTACAAGGTGTTCTCGGCCATGGCGGCCGAAAAGGGCATCAAGCTCACCGCCAACGAACGCTACCTGCGCTTTGACAGCTCGGTCACCGGCCAGGCGCTGAAGATCCTGGCGGCCAAGCCCGACGCCGTGCTGATCGCCGCCCCCGGCGCCGCCAGCGTGCTGCCGCAGACGACGCTGTTCGACCAGGGCTACAAGGGCAAGTTCTACCAGACCCACGGCGCCGCGCTGCCCGACTTCCTCAAGCTCGGCGGCAAGAAGGTCGAAGGCACCGTGCTGGCCGCCAGCCTGATGCTGGTGCTGCCGGAAATGCCCGACAGCAATCCGTCCAAGAAGGTCGCCAGCGACTACATCGCCGCCTACGAGAAGCTCAACGGCTC
Source organism: Achromobacter sp. 2789STDY5608621 (assembly GCF_001299375.1). Lineage (NCBI taxonomy): Bacteria > Pseudomonadati > Pseudomonadota > Betaproteobacteria > Burkholderiales > Alcaligenaceae > Achromobacter > Achromobacter sp. 2789STDY5608621. The sequence goes on from NZ_CYTU01000052.1 coordinate 32,441, forward strand.
CAAGCCCGCCACCTTCGGCGCCAACGTCTACGACGCCGGCCTGCTGCTGGAAAAGGCCATCCCGCTGGCCGAGAAGGCCGGCAAGCCGGGCACCAAGGAGTTCCGCAGCGCGCTGCGCGACGCGCTGGAACAGACCCGCGAGCTGGTCGGCACCCAGGGCGTCTACAACATGAGCGCCGCCGACCACAGCGGCTTCGACGACCGCGGCCGCGAACTCATCACGGTGAAGGACGGCAACTGGACGCTGGTGAAGTAGGCCGAAATAGCCCCCCCCGAAGCGCTGCGCGCCTCCCCCCCAGGGGGCATGCCTGCGGACCGGCAGAGCCGGCTCCGCGGCATCCCGATGGGCAGGGTTCAAGCGGAGATAAAACCGCTGCAGTGTTTTTCCGTTTTATCCGGAAGTACCGATGAATGCTCAGATCGCCCTGATACTCGGGCAGGATGGCATCACCAACGGCGCCATCTACGCGCTGCTGGCCTTGTCCATCCTGCTGGTCTTTACCGTTACCCGCGTGCTGTTCATCCCCCAGGGCGAGTTCGTCGCCTTCGGCGCGCTCACCATGGCCGCGCTGCAGGCCGGCAAGCCGGTGCTGCTGGTGTGGCTACTGCTGGCGTTCGCGCTGGCCGAGGCCGTGGCCGACCTGATGGCGCGCGCCAGGCGGCCGGGACGCCGCGCGCCGCTGTGGCGCATCATCGCCAAGGTGGCGTATCCCCTGCTGCTGGCCGCGCTGTTCTACCGCCTGCCGCTGGCGCAGTTGCCGATGGCCGTGCAGGCGCTGCTGACGCTGCTGCTGGTGGTGCCGATGGGCCCGCAGCTGTACCGCCTGTTCTACCAGCCGATCGCCTCGGCCTCGACGCTGGTGCTGCTGATCGTGTCGATCGCCGTACACCTGGCGCTGGTCGGCCTGGGCCTGCTGGCCTTCGGCGCCGAGGGCGCGCGCACCGCGCCGTTCAGCGACGCCAGCCTGGCGCTGGGTCCGGTCAACGTCAACAGCCAGGCGCTGTGGGTGGTGGCGGTGTCGGCGCTGCTGATCGTGGTGCTGTACCAGTTCTTCGAGCGCTCGATGTACGGCAAGGCGCTGCGCGCCGCCGCCTTCAACCGGCTCGGCGCGCGCCTGATGGGCATATCGCCGGTGTTCGCCGGCAAGGCCACGTTCTTCCTGGCGGCGCTGATCGGCACCGTCTCGGGCATCCTGATTGCACCCATCACCACCATGTATTTCGATTCCGGCTTCATGGTCAGCCTGAAGGGCTTCGTCGGCGCCATCATCGGCGGCCTGGTGAGCTATCCGCTGGCCGCCGCCGGCGCCGTGCTGGTCGGCCTGATCGAGGCCTTCTCCTCGTTCTGGGCCAGCGCCTACAAGGAGATCATCGTCTTCACGCTGATCATCCCCGTGCTGCTCTGGCGCTCCCTGAAAAGCCACCACGTCGAGGAAGAAGAAGAATGACCCCGCGCCACCTCGTCCTCGTGTTCCTGGCGCTGCTGGCGGCCGCGCCGCTGGCGTTGCCGCCGTTCTACGTCACGCTGCTGAACTACATCGGCCTGTACGCCATGGTGGCGCTGGGGCTGGTGCTGCTGACCGGCGTCGGCGGCCTGACCAGCTTCGGCCAGGCCGCCTTCGTCGGCATCGGCGCCTACACCACCGCGCTGCTCACCACCCGCGCCGACGCCCTGCCCGCCTGGCTGGCGTGGCTCGGCGCCTCGCCCTGGCTGACGCTGCTGGCCGGCCTGTTGCTGACGCTGGTGGTGGCCTACCTGCTGGGCGCCATCACGCTCAAGCTGTCCGGCCACTTCCTGCCGCTGGGCACCATCGCCTGGGGCCTGTCGCTGTACTTCGCCTTCGGCTCGGTCGAAGGCCTGGGCGGCCACACCGGCATCCCCGACGTGCCGGCCATCCACCTGTTCGGCTGGGCGCTGACGCAGGGCGATGAGATCTACTACCTGATCTGGGCCTTCCTGCTGGTGGCCATGTGGTCGACCAGCAATCTGCTCGATTCGCGCGAGGGCCGCGCCATCCGCGCCCTCAAGGGCGGCCGTGTCATGGCCGAGTCGATGGGCGTGGACACGGCCCGCTCGCGCATGGTGATCTTCATCATCGCCGCGCTGCAGGCCTGCGCCTCGGGCTGGCTGTACGCGCACATGCAGCGCTTCGTCAATCCGAACCCGTTCGGCCTGCAGATGGGCATCGAATACCTGTTCATGACCGTCATCGGCGGCGCCGGCCAGGTGTGGGGCGCGCTGGTGGGCGCCGGCGTGTTCACGGTGCTCAAGCAATGGCTGCAGGACTGGCTGCCCAAGCTGCTGGGCCAGACCGGCAACTTCGAAGTGATCGTGTTCGGCTTCGGCATGGTGCTGCTGCTGCACCGCTTCCGCGGCGGCCTGTGGCCGGTGCTGGCGCGCTGCGTGCCGGTGCGCAAGCGCCAGCGGCAGATCGACGCCCAGGCCGAGCCGCTGCCGCGCAAGCCGATGCCGCCGCGCGGCGAGGTGGTGCTGAAGGCGGTCGACGTGACCCGCAAGTTCGGCGGCCTGGTCGCCAACAACGCCATGAACCTGGAGATCCGCGCCGGCGAGATCCTGGCGCTGATCGGCCCCAATGGCGCCGGCAAGAGCACCATGTTCAACCAGATCTCGGGCGTGGACACGCCCACCTCCGGCCAGGTCACGCTGCTGGGCCAGCAAGTGGCCGGCGCCGGCGCGCGCCGGATCGCCCGCCTGGGCCTGTCGCGCACCTTCCAGCACGTGCGCCTGCTGGGCCGCATGAGCGTGCTGGAGAACGTCGCCATCGGCGCCCACCTGCGCGGCCATCGCGGCGTGCTGCCGGCCGCCTGGCGCCTGGACCGCACCGAGGAGGCCCGCCTGCTGGCCGAGGCCGCGCGCCAGGTCGAGCGCGTCGGCCTGGGCAAACACCTGCACGACGAGGCCGGCTCGCTGGCGCTGGGGCAGCAGCGCATCCTGGAGATCGCGCGGGCGCTGGCGTCGGATCCCTGCATCCTGCTGCTGGACGAACCGGCCGCCGGCCTGCGCTACCAGGAAAAGCGCGAACTGGCCGAACTGCTCAAGAAGCTGCGGGCCGAGGGCATGGCGATCCTGCTGGTCGAGCACGACATGGATTTCGTGATGGGCCTGGTGGATCGCGTGGTGGTGATGGACTTCGGCGAAAAGATCGCCGAGGGCCTGCCGGCGGAGATCCAGCACAACCCCGCGGTGCTGGAAGCCTATCTGGGCGGAGTGGAATGATGAGCGCGAAACTGCTGGAAGTGCGCGACCTGCGCGTGGCCTACGACAAGGTCGAGGCGGTCTCGGGCGTCAGCCTGTCGGTGGACGAGGGCAAGATCGTCACCGTCATCGGCCCCAACGGCGCCGGCAAGACTACCCTGCTGTCGGCCATCATGGGCGTGCTGCCCTCGCGCGGCGAGATCGTGTTCGGCGGCAAGCGCCAGGAACACGCCGAGATCGAGGAAATGGTGGCGGCCGGCATGAACCTGGTGCCGGAAAAGCGCGAGCTGTTCGCCGAGATGTCGGTGGAGGACAACCTGATGCTGGGCGCCTTCGACCGCTTCCGCCGCGGCCTGCGCGACCAGGACCAGACGCTGGCCGAGGTCTACGACCTGTTCCCGCGGCTGCGCGAACGCCGCGCGCAGCTGTCGGGCACGCTGTCCGGCGGCGAACGCCAGATGCTGGCCGTGGGCCGCGCGCTGATGGCCAAGCCGCGCCTCCTGATGCTGGACGAACCCAGCCTGGGCCTGGCGCCGCGCATCGTGCGCGAAGTGTTCCGCATCGTCGAACAGCTGCGTGGCATGGGCGTGTCGATCCTGCTGATCGAGCAGAACGCCCGCGCCGCGCTGCAGGTGGCCGATTACGCCTACGTGCTGGAAACCGGCAGCGTCACGCTGGAAGGCCCCGCCGCCCAGGTCGCCGAGGACCCGCGCGTGGTCGAGGTCTATCTGGGGCTGGGCCACGCCGCGCCGGCAACGGCGTAGCATCGCCGGACGGCCGTGGCGACCGCCCGGCCGGCGCTCAGGCCACGCCGCGCCGCCGGTCGCGGCGGTACAGCGCGTAGCCCAGCGGCCACATCGCCCCCACCATCACCCGCGCCCACGGATTGGTCAGGCGATAGGCCTGCAGCGCCGTCGGCACGCCGGAGTGCTTCAGATGCAGCCGGAAACGGGTGTAGCGCGCCGCGGCCATGATGAATTCACGCGGCCGGAAGCGGAAGAATTCCAGGTGGTGCTGCAGCATGTCCCAGGCCAGCAGGTACAGGCCCTGGGCATTGTTGGCCACCGACGTCGCGCCCCGGGTCAGCCCGCCCGGGGTGTCGTGATAGGTGCGCACCACCTGGTTGATGAAGCGGCTGAGGTAGCCGGCCCGCGCGATCGCCCACCACACCAGGCTCTCGGGCACGAAGCCCGCCACGTTTTCGGGAAAGGGATATTTCTTGAGGACGTCGGTGCGCATGCAACCGAACTTCTCGCCCTTGATGCGGTAGCGGAAATAGACGTCCACCGCCGTGCTGTCGAACACGTCCTGCGGATAGCGGTCGCCGACGATGCTGCCGTCGGGCCGGGCGCACAGGCCGGTCACCGCCACGTAGGAATCGCGCCGCGCCGGCGGAATCGCCTCCCAGGCCGCCTTGAACGTCGCCAGCGCCTCGGGCGGCATCTCGTCGTCGCTGTCGAGCGCCACGATCAACTGGCCATGGGCTTCGCGCACGCCGCGGTTGAAGGCGGTTTTCTTGTGCTGGTTGTTCTGCCAGATGTAGCGGATGGGGAAAGGGGCCCGCTGCTGCCAGTCGAGCACCGCTTCGTGGGTGTTGTCGGTGGACCCATCGTCCACGATGACCCACTCGAAATCCCGGAATGTCTGGCGGGATAGCGATTCGTACACCCTGTGCAACGTCCCCGCCCGGTTGTAGGTGGGGGTCAGGACGGTGAAGAACCTCGGTGTATCGATCATGCGGACTGGGCCCCTTCGCGATTTCCGGATAACCGCTGCGGTCTTGGTATGGGTGTTTTCGCTTGGAGTGTAGGGGATATGCCCACGGCAACTGATGCCACGGCATGCAAATTTGCAATCAAATCTGACAAGGTGCGGATTCCCGGACTGATTCCCATCCACCGCGCCGGCGTTGGGACGGGCGCCGGAGTGGCGTAAACTCGGGCGGCCCACACCGGAACGCCTATGGAAGCCCCGACCGTCCAGCTCAACGACATCGCCCTGTTTGTAGAAGTTGCCAAGCGCAAGAGCTTCAGCCTGGCCGCCCGGGCGCTGAACATGCCGACCTCGACGCTGTCGCGCCGCATCAATGAGCTGGAACGCGCGATCGGCCTGCGCCTCATCAACCGCAACACCCGCCGCCTCGACCTGACGGAAGCCGGCGCGGCCTACATGAGCCGCTGCCAGGGCCTGATCGACGAGGCCCGCCTGGCGCACGAACAGCTGCAGGCGCTGTCGGGCGGCCCCTCGGGCAATCTGCGGGTGTCGATGCCCTACAGCCTGGCGATCTGGCTGCTGCCGGAAACGATCAACGATTTCACGGACCGCTATCCCGAGGTGGAGTGCGAGTTCGACCTGAGCATGATGACGGCCTCGGACGCCCAGGGCACGCCGTTCGACATCGTGCTGCGATTCGGCCGCAACAGCGACTATCCGGTGGCCAGCGCGGACAACGGCAACGGCGCCGCGCCGGCGCCCCGCAGCGACGGCGCGGTGGTGCAGGAGCTGGTGTCGCTGGACAACTATCTTTACGCCTCGGACCGCTATCTGGAACGTTTCGGGGAACCGAAGACGCCGTCGGACCTGACGCAGCATCAATGCCTGCGCACGACGATCGACGACGCCCATTCGCACTGGACGCTGCATAACGGGCGGGTGAGCGAGCAGGTGCCGGTGAGCGGACACCTGGCGGCGAACAACATGAGCATCGCGGGGACGCTGGCGGGGCTGGATCTGGCGATCACGCGGATGCCGCATTGCCAGGCGCTGGATCCGATCATCAAGCGGAACTCGCTGCGGCGGGTGTTGCCGGGGTGGTCGGTGGATCCTATTTCGATCTACGTGGTGTATCCGTCGAGTATTCAGCCGGCTAAGACTCGGGCGTTTATGGATTTTATTCGGCCTAAGTTGGGGCCGGCTGAGTAGTTTTTTTTGGGGCGGAGTGGGTGCTTTAGGCGCGCGTGGCGGGGTCGGTGGGGGATGGCGGGGCTACGATTGCGGTCCGGAGCGTTCGCTCCGGACT
>NZ_CYTU01000053.1:0-37172 GCF_001299375.1 Achromobacter sp. 2789STDY5608621
GCGCGCGGCCCACGCCGGACGCGGCGCGTCCGCCGGCCTCAGGCCTGCTGGCGGGTCGCCGCCAGCACGATCTCGCGGATGCACACGCCAGGCGGTTGCGAGTAGGCGTAGTACACCGCGTTGGCCACGTCCTCGGCGGCCAGCACCTTGCCGCCCATGTCGGCCTTCCAGTCCTGGTAGCCGCTCTTGATGCCTTCGTCGGTGGTGTGGCTGAGCAGCTCGGTCTCGACCGCGCCGGGGGCGATGGTGACCACGCGCACATTGTGTGGCGACAGTTCCTCGCGCAGGTTTTCCGACAGGCCATGCACGGCGAACTTAGTGCCGACGTAGGCGACGTGGTTGGGGAAGGTCTTGCGGCCCGCCACCGAGCTGATGTTGATGATGGTGCCGTGGCCGCGCTCGACCATGCCGGCGGCGACGGCGTGCACGCCGTTGAGCAGGCCCTTGACGTTCACGTCCAGCATGCGGTCCCACTGCGCCGGATCCTGGCGCGTGATATCGCCCAGCAGCATGACGCCGGCGTTGTTGACGATGGCGTCGGCGGGGCCGTACTGGGCCTCGGCCTCGCGCAGGGCGGCGGCCAACGCGGCGCGGTCGGTCACGTCGACCTGGCGGGCCAGCGCATTGGGCAGGTTCAGGGCCTGCATCGGCGCCAGGCGGCGCGCCAGCAGCAGCAGCGGATGGCCGTGCGACGAGAACAGGCGGGCGGTGGCCAGGCCGATGCCGGAACTGGCGCCGGTGACGACGACGAGGGGGCGTTGGGGGGTAGTCATGGTGAAGACTCCAGGTATCGGTTATTCATATGCCGGAGGGGCTGAAAACGATTCTAGGCCCGGCTTTCACGCTTGAAAAATGGTTTATTCTTCTCGCATCAATCGGGAAAACTTATGGATAGCCGCCAGCTCAACGCCTTCATCGCGGTCTTCGAGGAACGCAACATCACCGCCGCCGCGCAGCGGCTGCACCTGAGCCAGCCGGCCCTGTCGGGCACCATCAAGAGCCTGGAGAGCCTGCTGGGCGCGCAGCTGTTCGAGCGCCAGGCGCGCGGCGTGTCGGTCACGGACGAGGCCCGTATCCTGTATCCGCAGGCGCGCCGCCTGGTGGCGCAGACCGAGTCGATGGCGCGCCAGTTCCGCCAGGATGCCCGCCTGGCCGAGCTGCGCATCGGCGTCGAGGGCGAGATCGCGGGTGCGCACATGCGCGCGTTCGTGGCGCGGGCGCGGCAGGCGGTGCCCAATCTGTTGCTGCATTTGCTGGAAGGCTGCGTCGGCGACGCCCGCCTGGCGACCGAGGACGAGCGCTGCGAGGACGAACTGTTCGTGCCGCTGTGGGACGACCCCTATGCCATCGCGCTGCCGGTCGAAGCCGCCGAGACCGCCGCGCCGCACTGGATCGTCTGTCCCGATCATCCGAGCCATCAACGCCTGCTGCCGTACTACGGCGCGGCCGCCGGCGCGCCCGCCGCCCAGGCCGGTTCGTTGCGCCTGGCGCTGGAGCTGGCGGCGGCCGGCGTCGGCGCCTGCATCGCCCCGCGCTCGCTGATCGCGCAGCAGCCGGGCGTCGCGGCCCAGGACCTCGATGGCCTGGCGCTGTCGCGCCGCGTCGGCCTGTGCTATGCGGCGCAGGCGCTGGATAAGCCGGCGCTGGCCTTGCTGGCGGAACAGTTGCGCCAGTGACCGCAGGGGCGGGGGTGACCTGGCGGAAAAGGCCGGTCCATTTATAATTGAGAATAATTTCCATTATCTCAACTACCCCGGTGGACCGGCCGAGGCCGGATCGCGATGCCTCCCTCTTCCTGCGCGCCCCATGCCGAGGCGCAGTCCGTTTACCTGGCCCACCACCATTGGCTGCGCGCCGTGCTGCAGCGCAAGCTGGGCAACGCGTCGGACGCCGCCGACGTGGCGCACGACACCTTCGAACGGCTGATTCGTGCCCATCCCGCCGAACCCCTGAGCGAACCGCGCGCCTATTTGCGCACCATCGCCAACCGCCTGCTGATCGGCCGCGCGCGCCGCGCCGCGCTCGAGACCGCCTATGCCGAATCGCTGGCCCTGCAGCCGGTGCCGGTGGAACCTTCGGTCGAGGCCCGCGCCTTGATCCTGGAGGCGCTCGAACAGGTCTGCGAGTTGCTCGACACCTTGCCGATGACCAGCCGCCGCATCTTCCTGATGGCGCAGCTCGACGGCATGTCCAACGGCGAGATCGCCGAGCGCCTGGGCCTGACGCCCAACGCCGTGCAGAAATCGCTGGCCCGCGCCCTGGTGCGCTGCTACACGGCGGTGTACGGTTGAGCGGCCGCGCCGAGGGGGCCCGCCTGCTGAGGCCGCACGCGCCGGAGGCCGGCAAGATCGATCCCAAGGTGATCCGCCAGGCGGCCGACTGGTGGGCGCGCTTGCGTGACGGCGGGACGCCGGCGGACCGCGACCACTTCGAGCGCTGGCGCCAGGCGCTGCCCGCCCATGACCTGGCCTGGCAACGCCTGGTCGCGCTCACGCAAGGGGTATCGCAGGGCGTGCAGCAGGCGGGGGCGGGCGTGGCCTCGCGCGCGCTGCAGCAGGCGCCGTTGATTCGTTCGCGGCGCAACGCGATCCGCTGGATGGTGGCGGCGGCCGGCGTCGGGCTGGGCGCCTGGGGGGCGAGCGATCGCGAGGTCCTGCGCGGCCTGGTGGCCGACCTGCGCACCGGCACCGGCGAACGCCGCAGCGTCACGCTGGCGGACGGCACTCGCGTCGAACTCAATGCCGGCAGCGCGCTCGACCTGCGCTATACCGATACCCGGCGCGAACTGGTACTGCTGGAAGGCGAGATCCTGGTGACCACCGCCAGCGATCCCCTGGGCCGGCCGTTCTCGCTGCGCACCGGCGCCGGCGTGCTGACGCCGGTGGGCACGCGCTTCCTGGTGCGCGACCTGGGCCATGGCCGCGCGCGCGTGGCGGTACTGGAAGGGGCGGTGGACGTGGACTGTGGGCCGGCGGGCGGCGCGCCGCGCCGGGTGATGGCCGGCAGCCAGGCCGAATTCTCGCGCGCCGGCGCCTTCGACGCGGTCGCGCTGCGCCCCGAGGTGGCGGCCTGGCTCGATGGCATGTTGCTGGCCGACGCCATGCCGCTGGCCGATTTCCTGGCCGAACTGGGACGCTATCGCCCCGGCGTGTTGCGCTGCTCCCCGGATGCGGCGTCGTTGCGCGTGGTGGGGGCGTTTCCCGTGGCGGATACCGACCAGGTCCTGGCGATGCTGCAAGAGGTACTGCCGGTGCGGGTGCGGCGCTACACGCGCTACTGGGTCAACGTCGGGCTGGCCTGACGCGGCCAATGTGTAACTGAAACGGCGGAATGGCGGATCTCGCGCTTCATGTAGGGAAAGCAGCCCCGACGACGGGCGGCGCCGATCCCTCATGACACAGGACTTCTCTCCATGCCTCGCCACCTTCCGCTCGCGGCCCCCGCCGTGAAAGCCTCCCGCCGCGTTCCGGCGACTGCGCGGCTACGCGCCGCCTTGTCCCTGGCATTGCCGCTGGCGGCCGCCAGCGGGTCCGTCGCCGAGGTCCATGCGCAGGCCGCGCCGCGCACCGTCTCCTTCTCGGTGCCGGCCGGCGCGCTGGGCGGGGCATTGGGCACATTCGGCATGCAGGCGGGCGTGATGGTGGCGTCCGATCCGGCGCTCACCCGCGATGTGCGCACCGAGGGCGTGACGGGGGCCTATCCGGTCGACGCCGCGCTCGAACGGCTGCTGGCGGGCACTGGTCTGCAGGCCGTGGCGCGCGCCGAAGGCGGCTATCGCCTGCGCCGCGCGGTCGATCCGCAGGCGGCGCTGCTGGCGCCCGTGACGGTCACCGGCAGCTATCAGGCCACCACCGACGGCACCGGTTCCTACACCTCGTCCGCGGCCACCATCGGCAAGACCACCCAGGCGCTCAAGGACATTCCCCAATCCGTCACCATCCTGACGCGCCAGCGGATGGACGACCAGGACATGACCAGCCTGCCGGACGCGATCAACAACACCACCGGCATGGTGGGCGTGCAGGGCGTGGGTCCGGGCATTGCGATCAACGCGCGCGGCTTCCCGGTGGACATGCTGCAGTACGACGGCGTGCCCCTGCTGCGCAACAACTACAGCCTGGGCAACTGGGAGCAGGATTCGCTGGTGTTCTATGACCGCGTCGAAATCCTGCGAGGCGCGGCCGGGCTGCTGCAAGGCGCCGGCAGCCCCGGCGGCGCCGTCAACCTGGTGCGCAAGCGCGCCGGCGCGGAGCCGTCCGTGGTGGTGACGGGCAAGGTCGGTTCCTGGGACCGCTATGGCCTGCAGCTGGATGCCGGCAGTCCCTTGAATGCCTCGGGTTCGCTGCGCGGCCGCGTGGTGCTGGACGACGAGCGCAGCCATTCCTACACGGACTACGTGTGGGACAAAACGCGCAATGTGTATGCCGCGCTGGACTACGACATCAGCCCGGATACCACGGCGGGTATCGCGGTCAGCAACCGATTCAGCCGCTCGCGCCCGATGCTGGTGGGTTATCCGCGCTTCGCCGACGGTGGCGATATCGACCTGCCGCGCTCGACCTTCACCGGCTCGACCTGGAACCGCGCCAAGAACGACCAGACCGTGTTCTACGCGGACCTGGAGCACCGCTTCAACGAGGCCTGGCGTTTCAAGCTGGGCGGCGTCGCCATGAACGAGAAGAACACCAGCGTGCATCAACGCGTGGCCGATTCGGTGCAGCGTGATGGTAGCGGCTTGTCCTACGGCAATTTCGGCGTGGATTTCAGCAGCCGGCAGCGCGGCCTGGACATGTCGGTCAGCGGCGATTTCACTGCGTTGGGGATGAAGCAGGAAGTGGTGCTGGGCGCCAACTATTCCAAGCTCACCACCCAAGACCGCTTCACGCGGGCATGGAGCAATAGCGACGGCAACATCTTCGATATCGACCACAACCGGCCCTGGCAGGACATCGACTCCATCGCCGCGGCAAGCGGCTATGACAGCCGCAGCAGCTACGACATCCGCCAGAAGGGCATCTACGGCACGTGGCGCGTCAAGCCCACCGAGTCGCTGGCGCTGATCGGCGGCGGCCGCGTCGGCTGGTACGACTTTGCCTACCGCTCCGCCGGCGAAACCTCGGCCACGAGGGAGTCCGGTCGCATGATTCCCTATGCGGGCATCGTCTACGCGTTGAACAGCAACTGGTCGGTCTACACCAGCTATTCGTCGGTGTTCGAGCCGCAAACCGAGCGCACTGTCTCGGGCGGGCTGCTCAAGCCGGTGGAAGGCGCCAATTACGAAGCCGGTGTGAAGGGCGAGCTGGCTGACGGCCGCGTCAACGTGGCGCTGGCCGTGTTCCGCTACGACCACAAGAACCGCGCGGTGACCGACTACGAAAGCGGCTTCGCGTGCGATGGCTGGTATTGCTCGCGCGCGGCCGGCGAAGTGCGCAGCCAGGGCTTCGAGGCGGAAGTGTCGGGCGAGGTGATCCAGGGCCTGCAATTGTTCGCCGGCTACACCTACAACACCACCAAGTACCTGGCCGATCCCGACAACGAGGGCAAGATCTTCAACACCTGGACCCCCAAGCACATGCTGCGCCTGTGGGCCAACTACAAGCTGCCGGGCGCATGGAACCGCCTGAGCGTGGGCGCGGGCGTCAACACGCAGACCCATACGCTGAGCTCCGATCGCAAGTTCGCGCTGGCCGGCTTCACCGTCTGGAACGCGCGCCTGGGCTACCAGGCCACGCCGGAAGTGAGCGTCGGGTTGAACCTGAACAATGTCTTCGACAAGAAATACTATGTGCCGTCCTACAACACGCTCAGCAGCAACAACTACTACGGCGAGCCGCGCAATGTCATGCTGACCGTGCGTTACACCCCCAAGCTGTAGGGAGGGCGGCGGGAATCGGGAATCCGGAATGGGATAAAATAGTAACAATTCCCATTTAGATTCCACCGCGAGACGCGCCGTGTCCTCGACCGATTCCCTGCCCACCGACACCGTTACGCGGATCTATCGCGAGCATCACGGCTGGCTGTCCGTCTGGCTGCGCAAGAAGCTCGGCAACTCGTTCGATGCCGCCGACCTGGCCCACGACACCTTCGTGCGCCTGATGGCGGCGCGGGTGCGCGCCGGCGGCGGCGACGAGCCGCGCGCGCTGCTCACCCATATCGCCAAGGGCCTGGTGGTGGACCACTGGCGCCGCCGCGCGCTGGAAGACGCCTACCAATGCGCGGCCGCGCAGTTGCCGCCGCGCGAGGTGCCGTCGCCGGAAGTGCGGGCGCTGATCCTGGAAACGCTGTACGCCATCGACGCCACCTTGCGCACGCTGCCCGCCAAGACCCGCGCCATCTTCCTGGCCTCGCAATTCGACGGCATGGCGTATGCCGATATCGCCCGCGCGCAGCGCGTGTCGCTGGCCACGGTCAAGCGCCACATGCAAAAAGCGCTGACGGCCTGCCTCATCGCCTACCAGGGGGGCGCCGCGTGAGCGCCACCCCGGATACGGCGGTCCTGGAAGAGGCCGCCGGCTGGCTGGTGCGCTTCCAGTCGGAGACCCTGTCGGCCGCGGACCGTGCCGCCTTCGAGCGCTGGCGCGGCCGCAGCGCGGCGCATGCCGCCGCCTGGGCCCGGGTGGAAGACATGCTGCGCAGCTTTGGACAGGTGCCGCCCGATCTGGGCGCGCGCACGCTGCGGCAGCTGGAGCGGCCCGGCCGGCGCCAGGCGCTGCGCAGCGGGGCGGGCCTGCTGCTGCTGGGGCCGGCGGCCTGGCTGGCCTGGCGCGAATTGCCGTGGCACGAATGGAGCGCCGACGCGCGCACCGCCACCGGCGAGCAGCGCCGCATGCAACTGGCGGACGGCACCCGCCTGCTGCTGAACACCGCCACCGCCGTCGACATCCAGTACACCGCCGAGCAGCGCGTGATCTGGCTGCGCGCGGGCGAGATCCTGCTGACCACCGGCAAGGACCCGGCGCCGGTCCATCGGCCGTTCATCGTGCGCACCGCGCAGGGCTCGGTGCAGGCGCTGGGCACGCGCTTCATGGTGCGGGACGAGCGCGACGGCATCCGCGTCGCGGTGTTCGAGGGCGCGGTGGCGATCCGGCCGGCCGCCAGCGACGCGCAGCGCGTGTTGCGGGCGGGGCAGCAGACCGTGTTCGACGCGCAGCGGATCGAGCCCGAGTCGGCCGTCGATACCGCCCTGGTGTCCTGGGAGGACGGCATGCTGGCCGCGCGCAACTGGCGCCTGGCCGACCTGGTGGCGGAACTGGCGCGCTACCGCCGCGGTTTCCTGCGTTGCGATCCGGCGGTGGCCGAGCTGCGCGTGTCGGGCGCCTTTCCCTTGAACGACATCGACGCCGGCCTGCGCCTGCTGGAGAAGACGCTGCCGGTGCGGATCCAGCGCATGACGCCGTACTGGGTCACCGTCGCGGCGCGCTGAGGGCGCGGCCGTTACAAATTAATCGCCGAGTCCCTGACACTTTTTCGGCCTTCGTTCGGTGTACCGGGTGAATCGTCGCGGCGCGACCGCGATGCCCCGCCCACGAAGGATCCCTCATGGCAAGCCGTTACTCCCGTTCCCTGTCTGTCCGCCGCGCGCGGACCTCATCGTCGTCCACGCGGGCCGCGGTGCGCGCCCTTGGCCTGGGCGTGGCGCTGGCGCTGGCGTCGGCGGCCGCGCAGCCGGCGCGCGCCGCCGATGCCGTCAGCGCGGCGAGCGGCAAGCCCTATGCGATTCCCGCCGGCCCGCTGGGCGACACGCTGGCCCGCTTCGCCGCCGCCGCCGGCGTGCCGCTGTCCTTCGATCCGGCCCTGCTGGCGGGTCAGCATAGTGACGGCCTGAACGGCGTCTACACGGTGCGCGAGGGCTTCGCGCGGCTGCTGTCGGGCTCCGGCTACGCGCTGGCGGAGCAGGGCGGCGGCGCCTATTCGCTGCGCAAGCTGCCGCCGCAGGGCGAGACCACGCTGCTGCCGAACGTCGTGGTGACGGGCGCGGACGCGCATCCCTCGGCGTTGCCGGCCAGCTACACGGGCGGCCAGGTGGCGCGTGGCGGCCGCCTGGGCCTGCTGGGCAACCGCGATGTGATGGATACGCCGTTCAGCGTCGCCAACTACACCTCGGACCTGCTGGCCAACCGCCAGGCGGTGACGCTGGCCGACGCGCTGAACGTCGATTCCTCGGTGCGCTTCACCGGCCAGATCGGCGGCGTGACGGACTCGTTCTACATCCGCGGCTTTCCGATAGGCGAAGGCAACCTGGGCGAGATCGCCTTCGACGGCGTCTATGGCGTGGCGCCGAATTACCACGTGTTCACCGACTACATCGAGCGGGTCGAGGTGCTGAAGGGGCCGGCCGCGCTGCTGTACGGCATGTCGCCCAACAGCGGGGTGGGCGGCGTCATCAACATGGTGCCCAAGCGCTCGCTGCCGCAGGACCTGACGCGGGTGTCGGCCGATTACGCGGGGGCGTCGCAGTTCGGCGGCCGCGTCGACCTGAGCCGGCGCTTCGGTGACGATGGCGCCTGGGGCGTGCGGGTCAACGGCCTGCACCGCCAGGGCGACACGCCGCTGGACAACCTGCATTCGCGCACCGATCTGGGCGCGCTGTCGCTGGACTACCAGGGCGAGAAGCTGCGCGCCTCGCTGGACCTGCTGATCCAGAACGAGAAGGTCGACGCGCCCACGCGTCCGTTCCTGGTGGCCACGGGCCTGCGCGTGCCCGACGCGCCGGACGGCCGCCGCAACGCGACGCAGCCGTGGGGCTGGTGGAAGTCCGAAGGCGAATCCGCGCTGCTGCGCGTCGAGTACGACATCAGCGACCGCCTGACGGTGTTCGCCGACGCGGGCGGCTCGACCACCACCATCAACCGCCTGTCCGACCAGACGCCGACTATCGTCAACGCCGCCGGCGATACGCTGGTGACCCCCAACCATTTCAAGTTCCAGGTCGATCGCAGCACCTACAACGCCGGCCTGCGCGCCAAGCTGGACACCGGTCCGGTGCGCCATGCCATCACCTTCATGGGCACGCTGTACAGCGACCGCAATGCCCAGGCCAGCGTGAACGGCACGCCGCTGTCGTCCAACATCTATCACCCGGTGACGCGGCCCCGGCAGGACATCGCGGCGCCCGCCAGCGTGCCCAAGGTGTCGTCCTCGGACCTGAGCGGCTTCGCGCTGGCCGACACGCTGAGCGTGCTGGACGAGCGGGTCCAGTTGACGCTGGGCGCGCGCCAGCAGCGGGTCGAGTCGCGCAACTTCAATGGCGTCACGGGCGCGCGCACCCTCAGCTACGACGAAAGCGCGATTACGCCGCTGGCCGGCCTGGTGCTCAAGCCGTGGCGGAACGTCTCGTTCTATGGCAACTACATCGAGGGCCTGAGCAAGGGCGACGTGGCGCCGGCCACCGCCACCAACGCCGGCCAGGTGTTCAAGCCGTACAAGTCCAAGCAGAAGGAAGTCGGCGTCAAGGTCGATTTCGACAGCGCCATGCTGACCCTGAGCGCCTTCGAGATCACCAAGCCCAGCGGCCAGCTGACGGGGGGCGTGTATGCGGCGGACAGCGAGCAACGCAACCGCGGCCTGGAACTGAACCTGTCGGGCGAGCCGCTGCGCGGCCTGCGCCTGCTGGGCGGCGTGACCTTCCTGGACGCCGAGCTGACGCGCACCAGCAACCCCGCCACGCGCGGCAACCAGCCCGTGGGCGTGCCGCGCTTCACCGCCAACCTGGGCGCGGAATGGGATACGCCCTGGGTCGCCGGGCTGACCCTGACCGGCGGCGTGATCCACACCGGCAAGGAATACGTCAATCAGGCCAACACGCAGTCGGTGCCCTCGTGGACCACGTTCGACCTGGGCGCGCGCTACGTCACGCGCATCGACGGCAAGGAAGTGACCCTGCGCGCCAATGTCGTCAACGTGTTCAACCGCGCGTATTGGTCGGGCGTGGCGTCCTACGGCACCATCTCGCAAGGCGTGCCGCGCACGCTGATGCTGTCGGCGTCGATGGACTTCTGAGGGGCCGGCGGCGGGCCGCCAGGCGGCCCGTGCGTAGTGGCTTGATCCGCCGGCGGCCTAGGTTGTCAGGATGCCGCGGATGCGCGCCAGGTTGTCGAGCGTGCTGCGCAGGTGGCGGGCCAGCGCCTCGGCGGCCGCTTCGTTGCGTTCGCGCTCCAGCAGGTCGAGGATTTCCAGGTGCTGCTCGCAATGCTGGCGATAGCGGCTGCGGTCCTGCATCGAGCGGTACGACAGCAGCCGCCGCACGCGGTTGACGCGCTTGATGGTGTCGATGAAGAACGGGTTGCCCGAGGCCTCCACCAGCGACTCGTGGAAGCGCACGCCGCGTTCGTGCAACTGGTCGGCGCTGTCGCTGTCGATGCCGCCGTCGAGCAGGTGCCGCTCGGCGGCGCGGCAGCGCGCCAGCACGGCCTTGTCGATGCGGTAGGTGGGCTCGAGCAGCGCGGCCGGTTCCAGCGCCAGGCGCAGGCGATACGACTGCAGCAGGCTGTCGGGCGTGGTCATCATCGACGAGAATTCCCAGCCGTAGCCGGGGCGCCGCTGGGCCCAGCCTTCCTGCGCCACGCGCGCCAGCAGCGCCTGGGTCTGCGCCTGCGTCAGGCCGTAGCGGGCGCGCAGCAGCGCTTCGCTGCACTGCATCGGCAGCGCGCCGCGCAGCAGTTCGTCGGCCAGCCGGAAATAGCTTTGCGTGACGATGTCCTCGGCGGCGGGCGGCGCCAGCTCGGCGGACGTGCGCGCCAGCGCGTCGTGGTCCAGCTGCAGGAAGTAGCCGCGGTTGGGCTTGCGCGCGACGATGCCGTGCGCTTCCAGCAGGCCGAGCGCGTCGTTGACCGGCGAGCGCGACAGGCGCAGGCGGTCGGCCAGTTTCTGCGCGCTCAGGTGCGCGCCGCCGGTCAGGCGGTCTTGCCGGATCAGCTCCAGGATCTTGCTGGCGGTATGGGTCTGCGCGCTCATGGGGGATGCAAAGTGGGACTCAGCCCGGCGGGGCCGTCTCGGACGGCGCCGAGGTCGCGGCGCCAAGCGTATCCGCGAGGATAGCCGGAATCACGCCGCCCATCCGCAGCAGATGCAGTTCCAGTTGCGTTTCCACGGCGGCCGTGGCCTGCAGGGCCTGCTCGCGGCCGTCGGCGCGCAGCAGCCGCACCGCGACCGGCTGGCGTGGCGCCAGGCGCTGCGGCGGACAATCGATCTCGAAGCGGTCGCCCGGCTGGATCGCCAGGCTGTGTGGCGTGACGCCCGCCGGCAGGCGCAGCGGCAGGATGCCCATGCCGATCAGGTTCGAGCGGTGGATGCGCTCGAAGCTGACCGCCAGCACCGCGCGGATGCCCAGCAGGCGCTGGCCCTTGGCGGCCCAGTCGCGCGACGAGCCGGTGCCGAAGCGCTCGCCCGCCAGCAGCACCACCGCGTCGCCGTCGCGGCGATAGTGTTCCGCCGCTTCCCAGATCGGCTCGATGGCGCCGCTGGGCGCGTGCAGCGTATGGCCGACCGGGGCGTCCGGGCACAGCAGGTTGGCCAGGCTCTTGCTGTAGAAGGCGGCGCGCATCATCACCTGCCAGTTGCCGCGGCGCGAGGCGAACACGTTCAGGTCGTCGCGGTCGTCGCCCTGCGCCACCAGGAAATCGGCGATCAGGCTATCGGGCGGTATGGCGCTGGCCGGCGACAGATGATCGGTGGTGACGTCGTCGCCCAGCACCAGCAGCGGATAGGCGGCGTAGCGGCCCAGCTGGCTGGCGGGGCCGGCGCTGGCGAACGGCGGCCGCCGCAACGCCGTCGAGGCCGGGTTCCAGGGAAAGCGCGGCGTGTCCGGCGACGCCAGCGCCTGCCACTCGGGGTTGGCGGCGGCGATGCGGAAGGCGCGCTGGAAATCGTCGGCGCGCAGGCCCTGTGCCAGGGCCGCGTCGATCTCGTCCGCGCGCGGCCACAGCTCATGCAGATGCACCGCGCGGCCGTCCGGCGCGATCTGCACGGGCTCGCGGCTGAAGTCGCGCTCGGCGTCGCCGGCCAGCGCGAAGGCGATGACCAGCGGCGGCGACATCAGGAAGCCCAGGTCCAGATCGGGGTGGATGCGGCCGGTGAAATTGCGGTTGCCCGACAGCACCGCCACCGGGTGGATGGCGCCGGCGGCCATGGCCGCGCGCACCGCGTCCGGCAGCGGCCCGGAATTGCCGATACAGGTGGTGCAGCCGTAGCCGACGATGCCGAACCCGACCGCCTGCAGGTCGTCTAGCAGGCCGGCGCGTTGCAGATAGTCGGCGGCGGCGGGCGAGCCGGGGCCGAGCGAGGTCTTGACCCAGGCTGGCACGGTCAACCCGGCCTGGCGCGCCTTGCGCGCCAGCAGCCCGGCCGCGACCAGCAGGCGCGGATCCGAGGTGTTGGTGCAGCTGGTGATGGCGGCGATGGCGATGGCATGGCGCGGCAGGGGCGAGTCGGCCTTGGGCGTGAACGCCAGGCTGGCGAGGAGCTCGCGGGTCTGGCCATAGGGGCGCAGGTCCTGCGGCCGCGTCGGGCCGGCCACGTGCATGTGCACCTGGTCCAGCGCGATCTCGATGACCCGGGTGTAGCGCGGCGTGGCCGCCGGATCCAGCGCCAGGCCGGCGCTGGCGGCATAGGCGCCGACCCGCGCGACGTGGGCCGGGTCGCGGCCGGTCTGGCGCAGGTAGTCGAGGGTGGCCTCGTCGATCGGGAAATAGCCGGTGGTGGCGCCGTATTCGGGCGCCATGTTGGCGACCACGCAGCGGCTGCCGGCCGACAGCGTGGCGACGCCGGGGCCGAAGAACTCCACGAACTCGCCCGACACCTGGATCGCGCGCAGCCGCTGGGTGACGGTCAGCGCCAGGTCGGTGGCGGTGACGCCGGTCGAGAGCGCGCCGCTCAGGCGCACGCCGATCACGTCCGGAATGCGCAGCATGGTCGGCATGCCGAACATCACCGTCTGCGCTTCCAGGCCGCCCACGCCCCAGCCGAGCACGCCGATGCCGTTGATCATCGGGGTGTGGCTGTCGGTGCCGATCATCATGTCCGGATGCAGCGCGCCGTGGTCATCGCACACCACCGTGGCCAGCTGCTCCAGGTTGATGGTGTGCATGATGCCGGTGCCGGGCGGATGGATGCGCACGTTCGACAGCGCCTTGGAGGCCCAGCGCAGGAAGCGGTAGCGCTCGGCGTTGCGGCGCAGCTCCAGGGCCAGGTTGCGCGCCGCCGCGTCGGGCTGCGCATAGGCCTGCACCGCCAGCGAGTGATCCACCGAGACGTCCACCGGCAGCACCGGATTGAGCGCGCGCGGATCCACCCCGGCCTCGTCCAGCGCGTCGCGCATGGCGGCGATGTCGACCAGCGCCGGGGTGCTGGTGGTGTCGTGCATCAGTACCCGGCCGGGCTGGAAGGCGATCTCGGCTTCGCTGGTGCCGTCGGCCAGCCAGGCGAACAGCGCGGCCACGGCGGCGTCGCGCTCGGCGCCGCGCATGTTGCGCAGCGCGTTTTCGAGCAGCAGCCGCAGCACCACCGGCAGGCGGTGGTAGTCGGGGCCGTACATGCCGGCCATGTCGATGTGGGTGTAGGCGGCGCCGTCGAGCGTGAAGCTGGCGTGGCGCAGGGCGGGGGCAGGTTTTTCCATGGCTGCTAGTTTTGCATATTGAATATGCAAAATGCAATCTGGAAAAACGGGTCGATCCGCCAGGCGATGCGTTATCCGGGGACGGACCGGGGGGCGTCCAGGGGCAGTTCCAGGCCACGGCGTTCGCCGTCGCGCACCCGGCTGACGGCGTGGCGCAGGGTGGCGCGGTAGTCATCGCGCGCGCCCCGGATGGGGCGGTGGGCGCAGGCGATCAGGGCGGCGTCGCCCAGGCCCAGCGGCAGCACCAGGGGGCGGGACTGCTGGCGCGGGCGTTGCTCGGTCATGACGAACTCGCCGCCGCTGAAGTCGTGGGCGGGATCGGACAGCAGCGCCACCAGCAGGATGGGAAACGCCGTGTCGTCGTGCGCGTGCCGCAGCGCTTCAAAGCCGTCCTGGCGCAGGCGGGTGAGGGCGGCCGGCTCGGCGTACGGCGCGGCCCGCCCGGCATCCGGGTCCGGCGGATAGCGGATGTCGCGGCCCAGCCGCTGCGCCCAGGACTGCGCCAGCGGCGCCAGCCGCGCATACAGGGCGCGCGGCAGGTCGCGCAGCAGCGGTGGCGCGGGCAGGCGCAGCGCGCGGCGTTCGTCGCGTTCGCCGCCGATGCGCACGGCGGCCGGGTCGTCGAAAGCCTGCGCCAGCGCGCGCGCCTGCGGCGGGTCGAACAGCGCGGGCAGCGGCGCCCAGCCTTCGGCGTCCAGCTGGCCCAGGATCCGGGTCCAGTCGTAGCGGTCCAGCGGATGGCCGGCGGCGTTCATGGCGTTGTCGCCGGCGCGGCGGGCAGGCGCCACAGGTACCACGCCGCGATCGTGCGGTACGGGCTGAAGGCTGCGCCGATGGCCCGCATCTGGGCCGGCGACGGCGCCTTGTCCAGGCGCTTCAGGCGGCGGTAGCCCTCGCGCACGCCATAGTCGTCCACCGGCAGGATGTCCATGCGTTCGAGCGTGTAGATCAGCAGCATCTCCACGGTCCAGCGGCCCACGCCGCGCAGCGCCACCAGGCGTTCGATCAGGGCCTCGTCGCTCATCGCCAGCGCTTCCTCGCGTTCGGGGATCACGCCGTCCAGCGCCGCCTGCGCGATGCCGCGGATGGTGGCCAGCTTGGACGCCGAAAAGCCGCAGGCGCGCTGGAGCTCGGGATCGGTATCCAGCAGCGTGCGCGGCCGCGGAAAGGACTGGCCGGGATACAGCGCCAGCAGGCGGCCGAGGATGGCGTCGCCGGCGCGCGCATGCAGCTGCTGGTAGGCGATGGCGCGCACCAGCGCTTCGTAGGGCTCGCGCGCCGGGCGCGAGGCGTGCAGGCAGGGGCCGATGGCCTGGACGTGGCGGGCCCAGTCGGCGTCCAGCGCGGCCAGGTGGCGGGCGGCGCGCTCGAACAGGGCCGGCGTCGGCGGGGTTGCCGGCGCGGCGGCCTTGCGGGGCCGGCGCCGGGCGGCGGTCGGGGCGGTATCGGGTGGCGTCATGGAGGGCGGGAAGCGGTGGACAGGGCGGGGCGCCGGCGAAGGACAGCATAACGGCTCGCGCGGCCGCGGGCACTCCGTTGCTTGCGGCCGCGGCGCGCGCCCGTGACCGGGGCGGGGATGGGCCGTGCAGTATGCTTGTGGGCTTCATGGACCCCTTTCCCGCTGCCTGCAATGACTGATTTTCCCTTTGACGCCGTGCTGTTCGACTGTGACGGCGTCCTGGTCGATTCCGAGCCGATCACCGCCCGCGTCCTGACCGAGATGCTCAACGAACTGGGCTGGGCGATCACCTTCGAAGAAGCCACCCGCATCTTCACCGGCAAGGCGGTGCGCGACGAACTGCCGCTGATCCAGGCGCGCACCGGCGTGGCGCTGTCGCCCGACTGGTTCGCGCAATTCCGCGAGCGCCGCAATGCCGCGCTCGACCTGGAACTGCTGGAAATCCCCGGCGCGCCCGACGCGGTGCGCGCCCTGCACCGGACGCTGGACGGCCGCATCGCGGTGGCTTCGGGCGCCGACCGCCGCAAGGTCGAGCTGCAGCTGGCCAAGGTCGGCATCGCCGACTGCTTCAGCGAACGCGTCTTCAGCGGCCACGAAATGCCGCGCAGCAAGCCCTATCCCGATGTCTACCTGGCCGCCGCCAGCGCGCTGGGCGTGGACCCGCGCCGCTGCGCCGTGGTCGAGGACACCGTCACCGGCGCCACCGCCGGCGTGGCGGCGGGCGCCACGGTGTTCGGCTACAGCCCCAGCGACAACGGCCACAGCGGTCCCGAGGCGCTGCGCGACGTCGGCGTGGCCCATGTCTTCACCGACATGGCGCAGCTGCCGGCGCTGCTGGCCGGTTGGGCCGCGGCGCGCTGACGCCGACGGGTCAGCGGCCGGCGTACTGCTCGCCGCCGTCCAGGTCGATCACCGTGCCGCTCAGGTAGCCGGCGCGCGGCGAGGCGCCGAACACCACCATGTCGGCCACCTCGCCGGCTTCCATCAGGCGGCCGAAGGGCAGGTCGTGCAGGGTTTCCTGCCAGCGCGACTCATCGCCCCAGCGGGCCTGCGCGCGCTGTTTGGCCAATGTCAGCACGCGGTCGGTGCGGGTGCGCGACGGATTCACGCCGAACACGCGCACGCCATGGCGCGGCCCGTCGCCGCCCAGGGCGCGCGTGAACGCGATCAGGGAGGCGTTGGCGGCCGCGCCGCAGATGTAGTCGGCGCGCGGCGCCGCGCCGGCCATGCCGATGATGTTGGCGATGACGCCGTTGCCGGCGGTCCGCATCAACGGGTAATAGTGGCGCGCCAGGTCGATGTAGCCATGCACCTTCAGGTCCCAGCCGGCGCGCCAGCGTTCGTCCTGCACCTGGTCCAGCGCGCCGCCCGGCACCGCGCCGGCGTTGTTGACGAGGATGTCGATGGCGCCGGTGTGTTCGACCACGCGCGCCGCCGCGCCCGGCTGCGCCAGGTCGACCGCCAGCGTGCGGGCCTGCCGGCCGGTCTGCGCGGCGATCGCGGCGGCGGCGGCCTGCAGCGCCGCGTCGTCGCGCGCCGCCAGGATCGGCTCGGCGCCTTCCCGCGCGAACGCCATGGCACAGGCCAGGCCGATTCCCTTGGACGCGCCCGTGATCAGTACGCGTTTGCCCTCCAGCTGCAGATCCATCCCAAGCTCCTCGCGATCGCGTCCGTCGTAGCGCGGACCAGGATGACGTTGTAAACCAGATGGCCGGCGCCGCGCCAGCGCCGGCCTGCTATGCTGGACGCGCACACCCTGCACGCGGGAGACGGCGATGGCGGAAATCTGGCTGGAAGTCTGGAGCACCTTGCGCAGCGAATTCGCCGACATCCCCGATGTCGGCGAGGCCACCCGCATCGTGCTGCGGCTGGGCATGGCGGTGGTCCTGGGCGGCCTGCTCGGCTACGAGCGCGAACGCATGGGCAAGGCCGCCGGGCTGCGCACCCACATGCTGGTGGCGCTGGGCGCGGCCATCTTCGTGCTGGTGCCGCTGCAGAACGGCATGGAGGTCGGCGACCTCAGCCGGGTGCTGCAGGGCGTCATCGCTGGCATCGGCTTTCTCGGCGCCGGCGCCATCATCAAGCTCAGCGACGAACGCGAGATCCGCGGCCTGACGACCTCCGCCAGCATCTGGATGACCGCCGCCATCGGCGTGGCCGCCGGCATGGGCCGCGAGGCCACCGCCGTCGCCAGCACGGCGATGGCGTTGTTCGTGCTGGCGGTGCTGCGGCGGGTCGAGGCGCGCATCGCCGCCAGGAGCGAGAAGCGGCTGATCGGGCCCGACCGTTCCTGAACCGGCTTCAGATCCAGACGTCGTTGGGCGCGCTGCGCTCGCCGCCCTGGTCGCCGGTATTGCGCACGCCGCGCGGCTCGATCAGCATGGCGTGCACCTCGTGTTCGGCACAGGGCTTGTGCTCGACGCCCTTGGGAATCACGGCCATCTCGCCGGGGCCCAGGTCGATGTGGCCGTCGCGCAGCTCGATGCGCAGCCGGCCTTCCAGCACGATGAAGGTCTCATCGGTGTCGGCATGGGCGTGCCAGACGAATTCGCCGTGCAGCTTGACCAGCTTGAACTGGTAGTCGTTCATCTCGGCGATGACCTTGGGCTGCCAGGGCTCCTGGATCAGCGAGAGCTTGCGGGCCAGGTTGATGGCGGTGGCGGACATGGGGGCTCCTTTGGGGGGCGATGGGAAACCCCCAGCTTAGGCGCGCGCCCGCCGGCCGTCTTGTACGTTTGTGCGGCGCGCGGTTGCGTCGCGGGCCACGGGGCGGGCGGACTACGGCTTGCTCTGCACCAGCACGAACTCGTTGCCGTACAGGTCGATGAAGTGCGCGTACACGGCGTTGCCGTCGTCCACCGGTTCCTTGGTGAAGCGCACGCCGCGCCCGGCGAAACGGGCATGGTCGCGGGCGACGTCGTCGGTGTAGAACACGCCCACCGGCTGGCCGCCGGTCTGGTCGCCGACGCGGTCGCGCTGGGCCTGGGTCTGGGCCTGCAGCAGCCAGACGCCCACCGAAGGCTGCTCGTGCAGGCGCAGGTGCACATAGCGTTGCTGCCCCACGGCCATGTCGACGAACACCTCCATGCCCAGCTTGTCCTGGTAGAAGGCGATGGCGGTGTCGTAATCGTTGACGAGCAGGACGAGGCGGCCCAGCGAATGCATGTCGAGACTCTTTTGAAAGTTTTGCTTGCGGCTATGCTAACCGGTCTACGTTAATCCACTTCGCGCAGCAGCCGGAATCCGACCAGCGGATAGCGCGTTTCCACCGTATTCCAGTTGCGGTAGGCCGAGCGCACGTACAGCGCCCAGGTGTGCCAGGAGCCGCCGCGCCGCACTTTGACGTTGCCGCTGGCGGGGCCTTGCGGGTCATCCTGGGGCGAATGCGCGTAGTAATCCTCGCCATACCAGTCGGACACCCATTCCCAGGCGTTGCCGTGCATGTCGTACAGCCCGAACGCGTTCGGCGCGTAGCTGGCCACCGGCGCGGTGAAGGCATGGCCGTCGCGGCGCGCGGCGGCGAACGCCTGCCACTTTGGCCACAGGGGCGCGGCGTCGGCGTCGAACGTGTTGGCCACGTCCGGCAACGCGGCCGGATCGTCGCCGTTCTGGTAACGGCCGCGGCCGCCGGCGCGGGCCGCGTATTCCCATTCGGCCTCGGTGGGCAGGCGGTAGACGCGGCCCTCCTCGCGGCTGAGCCAGCGCGCCATCGCGGTGGCGTCGTTCCAGCTGACGTTGACCACCGGATGCGCGTCGGTCTGGGCGAAGCCGGGGTTGCGCCACGAATAGCGGCGGTCACGCCCCTCGAAGGCGTCGCCGCGCTCGCTGGCCTCGGGGTCGTAGGCGGCGTTGTAACCGTAGCCGCCGGTGCCGTCGGCTTCCGATTCCGGCACGTAGCCCGAGGCCTCGATGAAGCGCCGGAACTGGCCCACGGTGACTTCCGTGCGCGCCATCAGAAAGGGGCGGGTGATGCGCACCGTGTGCACCGGCGCTTCGTCGAACAGCTGCGCAAAGCGTTCCTTCGGGTATTGCGGATAGTCGCGCGCCAGCGCTTCGGGCGTCTCGTCGCTGCCCATCTGGAAGGCGCCCGCCGGCAACGGCACCAACACCATGCCAAGCGAATTCTCGATCGGTGTCGGCGGTTCGGCGGCCGCGACGGACAGGCTGGCCAGCGTAGACAGCAGGGCGAAGGCAAGGCGCATGGAATTCCTGGGAAGGGCGCGAGGGTGCCCGATAGTAGGGCCGCCGCGCGGCCGCCGCCAGTTCTGGGGAACCCGCATGGCGGGCGGCCTCAATCGTCCGGTTGTTCCCGCCAGGCGCGCGGCGAGGCGCCCAGCTTGCGGCTGAAGGCGCGCGACAGCGCCGAGGCGTTGGCGTAGCCCAGCTCGGCCGCGATCGATTTGACCGGCCGCCCTTCGCGCAGCCGCGCCTGGGCCAGCGCCAGGCGCCAGTCCGCCAGGTAGTCGGCCGGCGGCTGGCCGACCGTTTCGTGGAACGCGGCGGCGAACGCGCTGCGCGACATGCCGGCCTCGGCGGCCAGCGCGGCCAGGCTCCAGGACGCGCCGGGCGCCTGGTGCATGGCGACCAGCGCGCGCGCCAGCCGCGGGTCGGCCAGGCCGGCCATCAGCCCGGCCTGGATGCCGGCCTGTTCGGGATGGTCGATGAGCCAGCGCAACAGCTGGATCAACACCACCTCGAACAGCTTGTCGGCCAGCAGGCGCTGGCCGCAGCGCACCGATTCGGTCTCGGCGAACAGCAGCGCCAGGGATTGTTCCAGCCCCTCGACCCGCGCCAGCGGCAGGGCGATCAACGGCGGCAGCGCGCGCACCAGGGGATTGCGCGCGCCGCCGTCGAAATCGAGCGTGGCGCAGGTGAAGTCCGAACCGTCCCGCGGCGGATTGTGGAAGTCGTGCCGCACCGGCCGTGGATAGAACAGCAGCGTCGGCTCGGCCAGCGCCATCCGCCGCGGCAGGCCGCCGCCCGGCGGATGGCGCACCTCCATGCGGCCGCGCCGCAGCACGTGCAGAAAGCCCCGGCCGGTTTCCGGCGCGAACCGGGTCAGGCCGCACATGGCGCCGCTATGGAACAGCCGGGCGCGGGCGCGGAACTGCTCCAGCAGGGAAGACAGGCGGTCAACGGGAGGCGTCATGACGGGCTTGGACGATTGGATATGTTTGATGGACGTTTAGTATCCAATGGTACTGCGGGAAGGGGAATACTGGGTGCCAGGCGCCGGCCCTCCGTGCCGGTTTCCCGCCCACTTCCCTTCATTCAAAGGAAACCATCATGTCCCGCGTTCCCCTGCTCGATACCGCCTCCGCCCCGGCCGCCAGCCAGGACCTGCTGCGCCAGATCCACGGCGCGTTCGGCGCCACGCCCAACATGTTCCGCGCGGTCGCCAATTCGCCCGCGGCGCTGGCCAGCATGTGGGCCGCGTTCGGCGCCCTGGGCGCTGGCAGCCTGTCCGCGCAGCTGGGCGAGAAGATCGCCGTGGCCGTGGCCGACAGCAACCGCTGCGAATACTGCCTGGCGGCGCATACCGCGCTGGGCCGCAAGGCCGGCGCCAGCGCCGAGGAAATGGCCGCGGCCCAGGCCGGCCGCGCCGATGACCCGCGCACCGCCGCGGCGCTGGCGTTCGCGCTCAAGCTGGTGCGCGATCGCGGCCAGGTGGGCGATGCCGATGTGGCCGCCTTGCGCCAGGCCGGCTTCGACGACGGCCAGATCGTGGAGCTGCTGGCGCACGTGGCGCTGAACCTGTTCACCAACTACGTCAACGTTGCCTTCGACGTGCCGGTGGACTTTCCCAAGGTGGCGTTGCGCGCCGCCTGAGCGGCGGCCGGGGCGGCTTGGGCCGCCTCAGCCCGCCTTGCGGATGGTGAAGTTGATCCGCACGCTGCCCAGCGTGGGGTGGGGGCGGTCTTTCAGCGGCAGGACGCCGTGATAGCGCAGGCGGTCGACGCCGCCCCACACCACCACGTCGCCATGGAACAGCGGCACGTGCACGGCCTTGTCGCCGCGCTCGTGGCCGCCGAACAGGAACACCGCCGGCATGCCCAGCGACACCGACACGATGGGCGCGTCGTAGTCGCGCTCGTCCTTGTCCTGGTGCAGCGACAGGCGCGAGCCGGGCTGGTAGCGGTTGACCAGGCAGGCGTCCGGCGCGAAGCCGGGAAAGTCCGCCGCCCGCGCGGCCTCGCGCGCCAGCGTGTCGAAGGCCTCCGGCATCGCCGGCCACGGCTGCCCCGTGCGCGGGTCTTCGCGGGTGTAGCGGTAGCCGCGCTCGTCGCTGGTCCAGCCGAAGTCGCCGCAATTGGTCAGCGCCACCGACATGGGCAGGCCGCCGGGCGTGACCATGTGGCGAAAGGGCGCCTCCCGGCGCACCGCGTCGACGCCGGCCAGCAGCGCCCGCGCCGCCGGCAGCGCGAAACCGCGCAGCACCACCGACTGCGCGCCGATGCGCTCGCGGCCGGTCTGCGCGGTTTCCTCGTCGTCAAACAGGTTCAGGCTGGTTCCCATGTCAGGTCGCGTCGTGGAAGATCACGCCGAGCGTGTGGCGCTGGCCGTCGCGCAGCGTGCTGACGCCGTGGCGCATGGCCACGCGGCGCCAGCCGCGCGCGCCGGCGACCGGGCGCTGGTTGACGGTGAAGACCAGCGCGTCGCCCTGGCGCAGCGGCAGCACTTCGGCGCGTTGGCCCGCGCTGTCGGTCTCGGTCATGACGAACTCGCCGCCGCTGAAGTCCTGGTCCGGCCGCGACAGCAGCACCGCCACTTGCAGCGGGAATACGTGTTCGCCATACAGGTCCTGGTGCAGGCAGTTGTAGTCGCCCGGCCCGTAGCGCAGGATCAGCGGCGTTGGCCGGCGCTGGCCGGCCTGGTGGCAGCGCGCCAGGAAGTCGGCGTGCGCATCCGGGTAATCCACCGCGATGCCCATCTGCCGGTTCCAGCGGTTGGCGATCGGCGCCAGGCGCGGATACAGCGCGGTGCGCAGGTTGTGCAGCAGGCGCGGCAGCGGATAGGCGAAATACTTGTATTCGCCGCGGCCGAACCCATGGCGGCTCATGACGATGCGGCTGCGGTAGCGGTGCTCGTCGTCGTAGCCGGCGGCCAGCGCCTGGCATTGCGCCGGCGTCAGCAGGCCGGCGGCCACGGCGTGGCCGCGCGCGTCCAGGTCGGCGGCGATGCGGGTCCAGTCCAGGGTGTCCAGCTTGCTCATGGGGGGCGATGCGCAAAAAAAAGGCGACAGGGTCCAGTCTAGCGCCATCGGGCCGGCGCCGAACTCCGTAAGTTGCCGCCGCCTACAACAGCGATTCGATCGGCAGCAACGACACGAACCACACCGAAAAGCGCTGCCAGGCGGTGGTGCCCGGTTCGGTGTCGTGGCGGATCGTGCGGCCGTCGCGCTGTTCCAGCCAGTAGAGCCGGCCCTTGTCGTCCAGGCAGACGCGATAGGCGCTGCGCGGAATGTCGTGCTCGAAGGCGTCGGCGATGTGGCGCGCCAGGTTCGGGCTGTCGATCACGAAGCCCAGCTCGGTGTTCAGCCGCGCCGAGCGCGGGTCGAAATTGAACGAGCCGACGAACACGCTGCGCCCGTCCACCGCGAAGGTCTTGGCGTGCAGGCTGGAGCCGGAGCTGCCGAACGGCCCCAGGCTCTTGTTGCGCTCGACCTCGGCCGCCTGGCGCTTCATCTCGAACAGTTCCACGCCGGCGGCCAGCAGGTCGTGGCGGCGCGAGGCGTAGCCCGAATGCACCACGGCCACGTCGGTGGCCTCCAGGGCATTGGTCAGCACCCGCACCTTGACGCCGCCTTGCGCCATGCGCGCAAAGGCCTCGGTGCCGCTGGCGGTGGGCACGAAATAGGGCGAGACCAGCTCCAGGTCGGTCGTCGGCGCGCCGACGATGTCGTGCAGCTGGTGCGGCAGCATGGCCTCGGGCGGCGCGGTGCCCAGCGTCTTGCGCGGATCGTCGCTGACCATGCGCGTATCGGCCCACTCCAGCGCCAGCTCGCCGCGCAGCAGTTGCTGGATGAACGGCAGCGCGCGCATCGCCTCGGCGTAGGCGGCGGCCTCGGGCGACTGTTCGACGGCGCTGGCCTTGCGTTCCAGCGCGGCCAGCGCATCGGGGCCGGCGGGTTTGAGCAGCGCGGCTACCGGATAGGCCGACTCGCTGGCCCAGTAGCGGTCGAAATCGGCCGAGACGTCCGGCACCACGGCGCCCACGGCCAGCACGTCCAGGTCGGTGAACAGCACGCCGTTGGTGGCGCCGAAGTATTCGTCGCCGATGTTGCGGCCGCCGACGATGGTGGCCTGGTTGTCGGCGGTGAGCGACTTGTTGTGCATGCGCCGGTTCAGGCGGCGGAAGTCGGTCAGGTAGCCGATGGACTTGGGCCAGCGCACCACGAATGGGTTGTACAGGCGCACCTCGATGTTCGGATGCGCGTCCAGCGCCGCCAGCACCGTGTCCAGCCCGGCGGTGCCGTTGTCGTCCAGCAGCAGCCGCACGCGCACGCCGCGGTCGGCCGCCGCGTGCAGCGCCTCCAGCAGCATGGTGCCGGTCATGTCGTCGTGCCAGATGTAGTACTGCACGTCCAGGCTGCGCTGGGCGGCGCGCACCAGCATCATGCGCGCGGCGAAGGCGTCGTGGGCGTCGGCCAGCGGGTGGATGCCGGATTTGCCCGGGTGCCGCGCCGCCAGCGGCGCGATGGCGCGGCCCAGCGCCGTGTCGCGGGCGACGTCGGGCGCCAGCGCCTGCGAGGCATTGCGCGATTCCAGGGGCGGCAGGCTGCAGCCCGTCAGGATGCCCAGGCAGAGGACGGTCATGGAAACGAATCGGGCTGTGTGCATACGCCGTATTGTGCCGAATTGCCGGCGGCAGCGTCGGGGGGCGGGAACGCCCGGGGTGATTGATGGTTTTCCATATTTGAGATAAATTCTCTAATATGGAAAATTCATCCGCTCCCGATATCGACCTGGACCAACGCCTGGCCGGCCGCCTGAAGGCCTTGCGCACCGAGCGCGGCTGGCCGCTGGACGAACTCGCGTCGCGCGCCGGCATCAGCCGCGCCACGCTGTCGCGCCTGGAAAACGCCGAGGTCAGCCCCACCGCCAGCGTGCTCGGCAAGCTCTGCGGCGCCTATGGCATGACCATGTCGCGCCTGATGCGCATGGTCGAAGACGACTTCGCGCCGCTGGTGCCGGGCGCGGCGCAGGCCGTGTGGGTCGATGGCGCCACGGGCTTCCGGCGGCGCTCGGTGTCGCCGCCGTCGCAGAAGCTGGCCGGCGAAGTGCTGGCCTGCGAATTGCCGGCCGGCGCCCATATCGAATACGAACAGTCGCCGCGCGCCGGGCTGGAACACCACCTGGTGATGCTCGAAGGCGAGCTCTCCATCCGCGTCGACGGCCAGGCCCATGCGCTCGGGCCGGGCGACTGCCTGCGCTACCAGCTCTATGGCGCCAGCGCGTTCGATACCCCGCCGCACAGCGGCGCCCGCTACCTGTTGTTCATCGTCTGAGTCCGCCATGTCCATCGAAACCCCTGCATTGACCGCCGTTACCGCCGATGAGGCCCACGCCCTGCTGCCCGGCCTGGGCGACCTGCTGCATGCCTGCGTGCAGGACGGCGCCAGCGTCAGCTTCGTGCTGCCCTTCGGCCCCGAGGCGGCGCGCGCGTTCTGGCTCGACAAGGTGCTGCCGCCGCTGGAAAGCGGCGGCCTGGTGCTGTGGGTGGCGATGCGCGAAGGGCGGGTGGCCGGCGCGGTGCAGCTGGACTGCGATACGCCGCCCAACCAGCCGCATCGCGCCGAGATCCGCAAGCTGCTGGTGCACCCCGATTTCCGCCGTCGCGGCATCGCCCGCGAACTGATGCAGGCGGCGGAGGCCACGGCCGTGGCCGCCGGCCGCAGCCTGATCACGCTGGATACGCGCACCGGCGACAACGCCGAGCCGCTGTATACCTCGCTGGGTTACCGCACGGTGGGGGTGATTCCGGGATTCGCCCGGGATGCGCGCGATCCGAACCGGCTGGACGGCACGACCATCATGTA
The DNA here is from genome assembly GCF_001299375.1 of Achromobacter sp. 2789STDY5608621. Classification (NCBI taxonomy): domain Bacteria; kingdom Pseudomonadati; phylum Pseudomonadota; class Betaproteobacteria; order Burkholderiales; family Alcaligenaceae; genus Achromobacter; species Achromobacter sp. 2789STDY5608621. The sequence continues at coordinate 25,114 of NZ_CYTU01000053.1, forward strand.
CAAGCCGTTGTAGCCAGGCCCGGCGGGGGCCGGGCGGGCAGGCCGCTCAGGCGAGCGGCTTCAGGCCCACGCTGTAGGGCGGGGCGTTGCCGCGCGCGGCGGCCTTGATCTTCAGCATCGAGCCGCCCGGCGTGAATTCGAATTCCTGGAACGGCACTTCGAACCATTGGTGGAAGCTGGTGCGCGAGAACTCGGGCACCCAGACCTTGGGGCGCTTGGCGTCACAGTGGAATTCCACCAGGGTGCAGTCGATGCCCAGCGGCCGGGTGTTGCCGATGCGGTAGCTGGCGCGCAGTTCGGCGCTCTGGGTGCGGCCGGGCTGCCAGGTCAGGCCGATGGATACCATGAAGTGTTCGATCGCCTCAATGCCGCGATACATAGCTGACTCCGAATGCTGCCGGGCGCGAACGCCCGCAAGAAGCCGCCGCGAGGGCGGCGGGAAATACCGCGATTATCCGCCATTCCCCGTTTTCCTGCCGGGCGCCGCGCCGGCCCGTCAGCGCGCGGCGGGCCCGTCCGCGTGGAATTTCAGCAGCGCCGCGGCCACCGCCTGCGGCGCTTCGCGCTGCGGAAAGTGGCCGACGCCGTCCAGCACCCGCCGTTCATAGCCGCCGGTGAAATAGTGCTCGCGGCCCTCGGACGTCGCGGGCAGGTTGCAGGTGTCCGCGCCGCCGTGCAGCACCAGCGTGGGCAGCGCCAGTTGCGGCGCGGGCGTGAGCCGCGCGCTGTCCTCGGCGTAGGCCGGGTCGCCGGCCTCGAAGCCCCAGCGCTGGCGGTACGAGTGCAGCACCACCGCGGGCCAGTCGGGGTTGTCGAAGGCGCGCGCGGCCTCGTCGAATTCGTCCGGCTGGTACCAGCCGGACGGCGACCAGGTGTCCCACAGATAGCGCGTGAAGGCGCGTGCCTCCTCGCGCACGGCCGCCGCGCCGCGCGGCGTGGCCATGAACCAGTGGTACCAGTAGTTGCGCGCCTGCGGCAGCGGCAGGGCCTGCGCCGGGTCGTTGGTGCCGTAGCCGACCGACAGCAGCGCCAGGTGCGAGGCCACGCCGGGTTGCAGGCCGCAGGCGTTGGCGGCGGCGCGCGCGCCCCAGTCGTGGCCGACCAGCAGCGGCCGGCGCAGCCCGAGCGCGGCGATGAAGTCCAGCAGATCGCGGCCCAGCGCCGCCAGTTCGCCGCTGCGCGGCGTCGCCGCGTCCAGGAAGCGGGTCGGGCCGAAGCCGCGCAGCGCCGGGCATAGCACGCGGTAGCCCTCCGCCGCCAGGCGCTGCGCCACCGGGCGCCAGCATTCGGGGCTGTCGGGCCAGCCGTGCAGCAGCACGGCGACGCGCTCGCCGCCGGGATTCCATTCGAGGTAGGCGATCTCCAGCCGGGGCGTGCGGAGGGTGGCGTAGGCGGTCATGGTCGTGCGTCCTTGCGGTATCGGGAAAGGCCACGATAGCGGCGCCGGCAATCACGATTGGTGAATAATGTGAAGTTATTATCAATGAATCACGTATTGAGGAATCGCCCATGGACACCCCCGCGGCGCCGGCCGGCGCGGTGCTGGACCTGACCCTGCTGCGCACCTTCCTGGAGGTCGTGGACCATGGCGGCTTCGCGCTGGCGGCCGATGCGCTGGCGCTGACGCCGTCGGCGGTCAGCGGCCACATCAAGCGCCTGGAGTCGGCGGCCGGCGCCGTGCTGCTGGAGCGCACCACCCGCAGCTTCGAGCTGACCGCGGCGGGCGAGACGCTCTACGCCTACGCGCGCAATATCGTCGACCTGGAACGCGAGGCCCGCGCCCGCCTGCGCGGCGCCGGCCTGAAGGGACGGTTGCGCATCGGCTCCTCGGAAGACTTCGCCGGCGCCTGGCTGGCCGAGGTGCTGCAGGCGTTCCACCGCGCCCATCCCGGCGCGTCGATCGAATTGAAGGTGGGCGTCACGGCCGACCTGCTGCGCCAGCAGGAACGCGGCAAGCTCGACGTGGTGTTCGGCAAGCGCTGTGCGCGCGTGCACGATGACGGCGAACTGCTGTGGGAAGAGGAACTGGTGTGGGCCTGGGGCGAGGACAAGCCGTGGAAGCCGGGCGAGCGCGTGCCGCTGGCGGTGTTTCCCGATCCCTGCGTCTACCGCGAGGCCGCGATCGCGGCGCTGGGCAAGGCGCGGCGCGCCTGGCTGCCGGCGTTCGAAAGCGCCAGCATGGCGGGCTGCCTGGCGGCGGCGCAGGCCGGCTTCGCGGTGGCCCCGGTGGCGCGCAGCCAGTTGCGCCAGGGCCTGCGCGCGCTGTCGCGCGAGGACGGCATGCCGGCGCTGCCCAACGCGCGCTTCTACGCCTTTGCGCGCTCGGCCGAGCCGGCGGTGCGGGCCCTGGTCGCGGCCGTGCGCGAGACCGGGCAGCGGCGCCGGTTCGCGCGCTGAACCGCGGGCTTGCGTTGTTTCAATCGCCCTGATTGAGGAAACCAAATGGACGCGTGGCGCCGCGTCCCGCACGATGGTGCCCATGTCTTCTATAAGACCGGCGCAGCCGCCGCCGGTCCAGGCATCTGAATCCAAGGAATCATCATGGCAAATTTCCTGCTTGCATTGGTCACCGCTGAACTCTCCCTCTTCGGCGTCGACGCCGCCGCCGCGCCCGTGGCCGCCGCCCCGGCCGAGGCGCCGGCCGCCGACACCTCGCCGCGCTTCGACAGCGAGCACTACCGCAGCGCGCTGGGCTGAGGCGCAAGGCTGTAGAAATAGGCAGGTTTCACGCAAGAACGAGCCTGTACGCTGCACCACGCGATTCTTAATATCCCTCTCACGCCCGGGGTCGATGGTTTCCGCGTGAATCCATGGACGACGGCGGGTCGCCGGCGTGTTGCCGGCGGCTGCAAGCAGAGGGAGATCGCATGAGCACCGAAAAAATCTGGTTTGTCACAGGCGCCGCGGGCGGCCTGGGTCTGGCACTGGTCAGGATGCTGCTCGATCAGGGGTGCCACGTCGCGGCCACGGCCGACGATGTGGATGTGTTGATGGAGGCCGTGGGCGCCAAGCTCGAAGGCCGCTTCCTGCCGCTGGAAGTGGATCTGGCCGATGAAGGCAACGTGCGCCGCGCGGTCGACACCGCCATTGCCGCGTTCGGCCGCATCGACGTGGTGGTCAACCACGCCGGCCACGGCCTGTCCGGGCCGCTGGAAACGCTGTCCGACGACGCCTTGCGCGGCAGCTTCGATGTCAACGTGTTCGGCGTGCTGAACGTGGTGCGCGCGGTGATGCCGCGCCTGCGCGCCCAGCGCGCGGGGCACGTATTCAATATCTCGTCGATCCTCGGTTTCGATGGCGGCCGCGCCGGCTGGGGCGCCTACAGCGCCGCCAAGTTCGCGGTCAGCGGCCTGACCGAGGCGCTGGCGCTGGAAGCCGCGCCGCACGGCGTGCGGGTGTCGCTGGTCTACCCGGGCGCGATGCGGGCGGGCGCTGACGAGCGCGGCGGCCATCCCGAAGCGGGACAGGCCGTGGCGGCGGGATATCCGGCCGCCGGCGATCCGGCCAAGGCGGCGCGCGCGCTGATCCAGGCGGCCGACGGGCAGTACGCGCCGCTGCATCTGTTCCTGGGCCGCGACGCCTTCGACCAGGCGCGGGGCAAGATCCAGTCGGTGCAGCAGGAGCTGGCGCGCTGGCGCGAGATGTCCGTGTCGATCGGCTTCGTCGACGAACGGCGCATGGCGGCCTGAGCGCCGGGCGGCGCCTACCCGGCCAGGCCCTGCGCCACCTGGTAGGCGCCCAGCAGCGCCAGGCTCACCATGAAGCATTGCTTGAAGGCGCGCGGCGACAGCCTGTCGCGCAGCCATTGTCCCAGCGCCATGCCGGCCAGCGCCGGCAGCAGCATCAGCACCGAGGCGCCGGCCGCGTCCGGGCTGTAGCTGCCGGTCAGCCACAGGCCCGCCGCCAGCGCGACGGTCGAGACCGTGAACGAAATCCCCATGGCCTGGATCAGCCCATCCTTGCCCAGGTTCAGCGCCTGCAGATATGGCACGGCGGGAATCACGAAGACGCCGGTGGCGGCGGTGATGAGGCCGGTGACCACGCCGACCGCCGCGCCCAGCGCGCCCTCGTGGCGCGCCGGGACCACGGGCGGCTTGCCGAACAAGCCCCAGGCCGCGTAGGCCACCAGGGCGACGCCCAGGCAGACGCTGGCCCAGTGGCCGGCCGGCGCGCCCAGCCAAAGCGCGCCGCCGATCGTGCCCGCGCACACGCCGAGCTGCATCGCGCCGATGCGGCGCAGCACCCGCATCAGCGTCGGCCACGGCCGCGCCTGCCAGAGATTGGTGATGAGCGACGGCACGATCAGCAGCGCGGCGGCCTGGGCCGGCGCCATCACCAGCGCCAGCATGGCCATGGAGATGGTCGGCAGGCCCAGCCCCACCACGCCCTTGACCACGCCGGCCAGAACGAACACGGCGGCGGTCGCCATCAGCAGCGCCGGCGTGGCGATGCCGGACAATTCGTGCAGGTTCATGCGGCCTCGCAATGCGCGGTGAGCGGGTCGCGCGGCCGGCCGAACAGGGCATAGGCGACGTCGTCGGCGCCGCCCTGGCTGGCGGCGCGCAGCAGCCACTGGCGGCCTTCGCACAGGTCGGCGGGCTGGCTGGCGCCATACAGCGCGGGGCCGCCGATCAGGGCGATGCCGAGCATGCGCTGGGCCGGCGCATGGCCTTCGCGCGCCGCGGCCCGCAGCCACGTCAGCATGGCGGGATAGTCGCCCTGGGTCTGGGCCTCCAGCGCCAGGGCGTATTTCTGCACCGGGGTGGCGTAGGCCGACAGGCCGTTGCTGGCTTCGGCGCGGCCTGAGGAGTGCAGCGCCAGCGCGATCAGCAGCGCGGCCGGCCAGGCCACGGCCATGCGCCGCGTGAGGGAGTGGTTCATGGAAATTCCCCGTGATGGATGATCGACAGCCCGATTCTGCGCGCGGCGGGCGATGAACCCATATCGGGATCTCGCTGAGTCTGCCTATGGAACAGCCTGAGCCTGGCGTGCTACGCTTTTCGCATGCGCTTCGACCTGACCGATCTGCGGCTCTTCCTCAATGTGCAGGAAACCGGCTCCATCACGGCGGGCGCCCGTCGCTCGCACATGACGCTGGCGTCCGCCAGCGAACGCATCCGCGGCATGGAAGAGACGCTGGGCGTGCCGCTGCTGCTGCGCGAGCATCGCGGCGTGCAGGCCACGCCCGCCGGCCGCACGCTGGCGCATCACGCGCGCCTGGTGCTGGCGCAGATGGACCGCATGCGCGGCGAGCTGGACCACTACGGCCAGGGGCTCAAGGGCCACGTGCGGGTGCTGTGCAACACCACCGCGCTCAGCGAGTACCTGCCGCAGGTGCTGGGCGCCTTCCTCAAGGACCACCCGCGCGTCTCGGTCGACCTGGAAGAGCGCCTCAGCTACGAAATCGCCGACGCCCTGCGCGCCGGCACCTGCGACATCGGCGTGCTGGCCGATTCCACGGATCTGCACGGCCTGCGGGTGCTGCGCTTTCGCCATGACCCGCTGGCGCTGGTGCTGCCGCCAGGCCATCGGCTGGCGGGGCGCGAGACGGCGCTGCTGGCCGACGTGGCGGACGAGGAATTCGTGGGGCTGGTGGAAGGCAGCGCATTGCAGGAGCACATCGCGCACCATGCGCGCCGCGGCGGCAAGGCGCTGTCGTACCGCGTGCGGCTGCGCAGCTTCGACGCCGTCTGCCGCATGGTGGGGCAGGGCGTGGGCATCGCCATCATGCCGAAGGTGGCGGCGGTGCGCTACGGCCGCGCGGCCGGTGTGCGGCGGGTTGCGCTGGTCGACGACTGGGCCGTGCGCGACCTGGTGCTGTGCGTGCGCGGCGAGCTGCCGGCCTATGCGCAGCAGCTGGTGGCCTACGCGCTGCGCGATGCGCCCAAGACCTAGCGGCCAGCGCGTGGCGCGTGTTGGCGTGAACCAGCCCCCCGCGCGTCCTCAGCGTTGCGCCAGTCCGGGCTTGCGCAGGTGCCCCCGCTCGAACCATGAGCCCGACGCCACGGCGGTCAGGATGATCAGGCCATACAGGCACATGGCGGCCGCGGCGATCAGGAAGAACAGCGTCAGCGATCCGGTCAGGTGCAGCGCCACGCCGCCGATGCCCGCGCCCACCGCCAGGCGCAGGAAGCCGGCCCACAGCGGCCATTTCAGGCGGCCCGCGCCCTGCGAGGCGAAGTACATCGAGAACCCGAGCGCGAAGAAGCCGTACACCGGCCCGACGATGCGCAGATAGGCGCTGCCGGCTTCCAGCATGTGGTCCTCGGCGCCGAACAGGCGCAGCCACACTTCGGGAAACAGCGCCGCCGCCAGGCCGAGCGCCTCGGCCAGCGCGAACGCCATCGCGCCGCCGGTGAGCGCCACGCGCAGGGCGCGTTCCGGCTGGCCGGCGCCGATGTTGGAGCCGACCATCGCGACCATCGGCGCGCCCAGGCCGAACGCCAGCGGCATCATCAGGTATTCCAGCCGCACCGCGATGCCGTAGCCGGCCACCGCGGCGGTGCCGGCATAGGCGCCCACCAGCGCCGCCGTCAGCGCCACCAGGCCGTTGGTCAGCAGCGGATTGAGCGTGGCCAGCGCGCCGACGCTGAGGATGTTGCGCATCAGGCTCAGGTGCAGGCGGCAGCGGGTCAGGCGCGCGGCGTTGCGGCCGCTCAGGCAATAGCCGCCCAGCACCAGCGTGCCGACGGCGTAGTAAGTGACCAGCGCCCAGCCGCCGCCGGCCACGCCCAGCGCCGGGAACGGGCCCCAGCCGAAGATCAGGCACGGCGACAGCGGCACCAGCAGCAGCGCGCCGCCGCAAATCACCGCGCCCGGCACCAGCATGTTGCCGGTGCCGCGGATGACGCTGGCGAACGCGTTCATCAGCCACATCAGCACGATGCCGCCGAAGATGACGTTGGAATAGGCCAGTGCCGCCTCCAGCGCGGCGCCTTCGGCGCCCAGGGCGCGGTACAGCAGCGGCCCGAAGGCCAGCAGCAGCACGCAGAACAGCAGGCCCAGCGCGGCGTTCAGCACCACCGCGTGCAGCACCAGCTGGTCGGCCTCCTGCTGCCGTCCGGCGCCCAGCGTGCGCGCCACCGCGGCGGAGATGCCGCCGCCCATGGCGCCCTGCGACATGTTCTGCATCAACATCAGCACCGGCACCACCAGCGCCACGCCCGCCAGCACCGGCGTGCCCAGCCGCGCCAGGAACCAGGTCTCGATCAGGCCGGTGGCGGACTGCGCCAGCATCATCAGGATGTTGGGCCACGCCAGCCTGGCCAGCGTGGGGGCGATCGGCGCGTGCAGCATGGCCTGCAGGCGGGCATTGGCGGGGCGGGGCGCGGAAGAGGCGGACATGGCGGACGGCCGGAGGGGGAGTCCGCAAAATTTACGTGCATATGCCAATATCTGTCAAGATTGCGCTAGACTCGAACCCGGCGCGGCAGTAGCGTTATGGGCTCGCCAGCGGCCCCTTTCCTGGCCGCGCCGGCGCGCGCCGCCCCGGCGTACCTTTTCCCCTTGCCGTCCGAAGCCATCATGTCCGACGCCGATTCCTCCGCCATTCCCCAGGACCCGCTGGTCTGCAACGGCGCCGCGCTGCGCAAGGCGACCCGGCGCGTCTCGCAGCTGTACGACACGGTGCTCGCGCCCTGCGGCCTGAAAGTGTCGCAGCACTCGATCCTGGTGCACATCGCCCGCGCCGGCTCGCCGTCCATGACCGACCTGGCGCGCGCCATGGTGCTGGACCGTTCCGCGCTGGCGCACAACCTCAAGCCGCTCGAGCGCGATGGCTACGTCCACATGGCCCGCGACGAGCGCGACGGCCGCAGCCGCCGCGTGGCGCTGACCGACGCCGGCCGCGACAAGCTGGCCGAATCCAAACGCCTGTGGAAGGACGCGCAGCGCCGCTTCGAGGCCGCCTACGGCGCCGAGCGGGCCGCGGCGTTGCGGACCTCGCTGGCGGACATCTTCTCCGACGAGTTCGCGCTGGCGTTCAGCCGCGGCTAGCGCGCGCGGGCCAGCACCAGCACCGCGCCCAGCACGCAGGCCATGCCGGTCAACTGGCTGACCGACAGCGCCTCGCCCAGCAGCAGCGCGGCCAGCAACACGGCCGAGACCGGCGCGATCGCGGTGAACAGCGCGGCGTCCGAGCCGCTGACGCGTTCGGCGCCGGCGTACCACAGCACGAAGCCGCCCACGGTCGGCGCCAGCGCGTAATAGGCCACGGCCAGCAGCGCGTCCACCGGCACCGGCCGCGTCCAGGGCGCTTCGGCGAGAGCCGCCGGCAGGCACACCGCCAGGCCGATGGCGACCATCAGCGTCGACAGCGCCAGCGGCGGCACCGGCGCCCGCAGCCGCTTGTGCAGCAGGATGAACAAGCCCTCGCACAGCACCGCGCCCAGCACCAGCGCGTTGCCCGGCAGCGTGCCGCCATCCTGCGCCACGCCGCTTCGCGTCATCAGCCAGACGCCCGCCGCCGCCACCGCGATGGCCAGCAGCGTGGCCTTGCCGGGCCGCTCGCCCAGCAGGGCGATGGCGATGCCGGCCGACACCAGCGGCAGCGTGCCCAGGATCACGCCGCCGTCCACCGCCGACGTGCGCTGCAGGCCGGCGATCAGCAGCGTGGTGTAGCCGACGCTGCCGGCGATGGCCTGCGCCGCCAGCAGCAGCCAGTCGCGCCAGGCCAGGCGCGGCAGGCGCGCGCCAGTCAGCTTCCACAGCACGGCGAAGCAGGGCAGCGCCAGGGCGAAGCGCAGCGCGGTGGCGCTGAACGGCGGCAGGCCGGCGGCGATGATCTTGCTGGCGACGACGGTGCTGCCGACCAGCGCCATCGCGGCGGCCAGGCAGCAATAGCCTTGCAGGGTACGGTTCATGAGGATGCGGCCATGACGGAGAAGGCCGCAGCGTAGGCGCGGACGGGGGCCGCGGTCTTGAACGAAATTGCGCGGCGCCGATTCAGCCGGCGGCGGCCAGCGCGTAGCGCCCGGGCGAGACGCCGTAGGCGCGCGTGAACAGCCGGGTCATGTGGCTCTGGTCGGCAAAGCCGGCGCTGGCCGCCGCGTCGGCCAGCGCCATGCCCTGGCGCAGCAGGCGGCGCGCCAGCAGCAGCCGGCGCTGCACCTGGTAGGCGTGGGGCGTCATGCCGGTGGCGCGGCTGAAACCGCGCAGCACCTGGAAGCGGCTCAGGCCGCAGGCCTGGGCCAGGTCGGCCAGCGACAGCGCGGCGGCCGGGGCGTCGTCGATCAGGCCGAGGGCATGGCGGATGGCGGCGGGGGCGCCGTCATCGGCCGGCGCGTTTCGCGCCAGGCCGCCGGCGCGCGCCAGCACCCGCGCCAGCAGCACGTCGCGCGCCAGCGCGTCGCCGCCCATCACGGCCAGCGCATACAGCGCCAGCAGGTCCGCCGCCAGCGCCGGGGCGTCCATCACCGGATGTTCGAATTCAAAACCGCGGGCGGCCGGCAGCGCGTCGGCCGCGCCCGCCACCACCGCGGGATCCAGGTACAGCATCTGCCAGGCGCGTTCGCCGCCGATCGGCGCGCCGTCATGCACCTCGCCGGGATTGACCGTGATGACGTGGCCCGGGCCGGCCTCGACCTGGCCGCGGCCGCTGTGCGACACCTGCGCCCCGTGGCGGATCACGCCGATGCCGTACTGGTCGTGCGTATGCCGCGCGAAGGCCCGCCCGCTGCGCGCGGCCACGGCCTGCACGCCGGCAAGGGCGCTGCGCGACATGACGAACTGGCTGGCGGGCATGGCAGGGCTCCGGGTTGGCGGCGGGATCAGGGCCGCCCGCCGCGGCTGAAGACCTCGCGCAGCGCCGCCGCGAACAGGGCGTCGACGTTGCGGCGCAGGCCGTCGGCGCGGGTGAACAGCGAGATCGGCGGCAAGGTCCAGTCGAAAGAATACGGCACGATCGCCGCGCCGGCGATGCGCACCAGCTCGTCGGCGATGTCGGCCGGCAGGATGGACACGGCGCGGTCGCTGGCGACGATCATTTCGCCGATCAGCTTGGACGAATCGCTCTGCACCGAGGGCGTGGGCGGCGCCAGGCCGGCGCGCAGGAAGATGTCGGCCACCTGTTCGCGGATCGGGCTGTCCGGCGTGCCCAGGATCCAGTCCAGATCGGCCAGCATGTTCCATTCCAGCCGGGCGCGGCCCAGGCGCGCCGCCAGGCGGCGGCTGGCGATCAGGCGCGGCGGCTGGTGGTACAGCACCTCGAAGTCGATCTGGCCCAGGTCCACCGACGGCGTGGCCCAGCCCACCACTACGTCCAGCGTGTGGTCGCGCAGCTGGCGCAGCAGCGCGGGGCCCTGGCCCTCGTGGATGGTGGCGGTGATGCCGCGCCCCTGCGGCATGGTGCGGGCGATGGCGGCCGACAGCATCTGCCCCGAGACGAACGGAATCACCCCGATGTGCAGGTGGGCGGCCTGGCCGGCGGCCACGGCCTCCATTTCCTGCACCAGGTGGCCCAGGTCGTGCACCAGCGCCCGGGCCCGCGCCAGCACCACCGCGCCCAGGGGGGTGGGGGTCATGCCGCGCACCGAGCGTTCGAACAGCGGCACGTCGAACATGCTTTCCAGTTCGGCCAGCGCGTTGGTCACGGCGGGCTGGCTGGTGGCCATGTGTTCGGCCACCCGCGTCAGCGAGCCGTGCTGCTCGATCTGCAGCAGCAGCATCAGGTGCCGCATCTTCAGCCGCGAGGTCAGTTTCCGGAGCACCTCATCCGGGGAAAACGGTGTCATAGACAAGGCATAAGATAAAAGTGATGTGACAATATTAAATCTGAATGAACACCTTATGCCTGCGGCCCTAGAATTTTCCCTATTCAAGACTAGGAGGCGCCGCCCCATGAATTCGCAAGCAGACCGCCAGGCCGCTCTGGACTACCACGAGTTTCCCACCCCGGGAAAGATCTCCGTCGTGGCGTCCAAGCCGCTCACCAACCAGCGTGACCTGGCCCTGGCGTACTCGCCCGGCGTGGCGGCGGCCTGCGAAGAAATCGTGACGGATCCGGCCAATGTGTTCCGCTACACTGGCCGCGGCAACCTGGTCGGCGTGATCTCCAACGGCACCGCGGTGCTGGGCCTGGGCAACATCGGCGCGCTGGCCTCCAAGCCGGTGATGGAAGGCAAGGCGGTGCTGTTCAAGAAATTCGCCGGCCTGGACGTGTTCGACATCGAGATCAACGAAACCGATCCGGACAAGCTGGTCGAGATCATCGCCGGCCTGGAGCCGACCTTCGGCGGCATCAACCTCGAAGACATCAAGGCGCCCGAGTGCTTCACGGTCGAGCGCAAGCTGCGCGAGCGCATGAAGATCCCCGTCTTCCATGACGACCAGCACGGCACCGCCATCACCGTTTCCGCCGCGTTCATCAACGGCCTGAAGGTCGTGGGCAAGCAGATCGACAAGGTCAAGGTCGTGACCTCCGGCGCCGGCGCGGCCGCGCTGGCCTGCCTGGATCTGATGGTGGACCTGGGCCTGCCGCTCGAGAACATCTGGGTCACCGACATCGAGGGCGTGGTCTACGAAGGCCGCACCGTGCTGATGGACCCGGACAAGGCGCGCTTCATGCAGAAGACCGACGCCCGCAAGCTGGCCGAGGTGATCGAGGGCGCGGATGTGTTCCTGGGCCTGTCGGCTGGCGGCGTGCTCAAGCCCGAGATGGTCGCCAAGATGGGGCCGCGCCCGCTGATCCTGGCGCTGGCCAACCCCACCCCGGAAATCCTGCCGGAAGTGGCGCACGGCGTGCGCGACGACGTCGTCATGGCGACCGGCCGTTCGGACTACCCGAACCAGGTCAACAACGTGCTGTGCTTCCCGTACATCTTCCGCGGCGCGCTGGATGTGGGCGCCACCACCATCACGCGTGAAATGGAAAAGGCGGCGGTGTATGCCATCGCCGAGCTGGCCGAGGAAGAGCAGAACGAAGTGGTGGCCGCCGCCTACGGCACCTACGACATCTCGTTCGGCCCCGAGTACCTGATTCCCAAGCCCTTCGATCCGCGCCTGATCGTGCGCATCGCGCCGGCGGTGGCCAAGGCCGCCATGGAAGGCGGCGTGGCCACGCG